>JALOOY010000266.1 GCA_025454185.1 Thermodesulfobacteriota bacterium | reverse complement strand
GTTCGATGTTTGATGTTCGTATTTTCGTATTAAGCGTCGTACTTCCCCACAATAGCGATGCTGCACACATTCATGAAGGGCACGCCGCCCAGGTTGTGGGTCAGCCCGAAACGGGGATCGGGGATCTGCCGTTCCCCGGCCCGGCCGTGAAGCTGTAGATACATCTCGTAGAGCATGCGCAGCCCGGAGGCCCCGATGGGGTGGCCGAAGCACTTCAGACCTCCGTCCACCTGGGCCGGCACGCCGCCGCCTTCCCGGTCATAGAAGCCGTCCAGGGCGTCCCGCACGGCCCGGCCGCGTTCCGAGATGTGCAGGTCCTCGTAGGTGACCAACTCGGTGATGGAAAAGCAGTCGTGCAATTCCATCATGCTGATCTCCTTCCGGGGGTCCTGGATGCCGGCCTCGGCGTAAGCCCGCAGGCTGGCCCGGTCCGTGGTCATGAAGTGATCGCCGTCCCACTGGTTGTAGCCCATTTCGGAACCGTTGCTCAAGGCCAGTTGCAGGGCCTTGACGGTGATGAAATCCTTGAAGCCCATGTCCCTGGCCTTTTCCACCGTGGTCACCACCGCGCAGGCCGCCCCGTCGCTCACGCCGCAGCAGTCGAACAGGCCCAAAGGATGGGCGATGATGGGGGCGGCCATGATCTGGTCCACGGTAACCGTTTTGCGCAGATGGGCCTTGGGGTTCAAGACCCCGTTGGCGTGGCTCTTGGCCGAGACGTGGGCCAGGGCCCGCTTGAGCTCGCTGTCCGGGATCTTGTACTTGGCCGCGTAGGCGCTGGCCAGTTGGGCGAAGGCCCCCGGGGCGGAGACATTGGGCCACCAGAGCCAGCTCAGCGAACCCCAGTTGGAACCCGGATTGGGCAGGCCGCCGTAGCCGGTATCCTTGAGCTTTTCCACCCCCATGGCCAGGCAGAGGTCGTAGGCCCCGGAGGCCACGGCGTAGACCGCGCCGCGGAAGGACTCGGTGCCGCTGGCGCAGAAGTTTTCCACCCGGGTTACGGGGATGAAGGGGAGACGCAGGGTCATGGACAGGGGCAGGGCGCTCTTGCCCACATTGATTTCATCCATGCAGGTGCCCAGCCAGGCGGCCTGGATGTCGTCGGGGGCGATGCCGGAATCGGCCAGGCACTCCTCGAAGGCTTCCACCATCAGTTCTTCCGCCCCCAGGTCCCAGCGTTCCCCGAAGCGGGTGCAGCCCATGCCGATGACGGCGACTTTGTCTTTGATACCGGTAGCCATACTGATCTCCTTGTTTGGCGCCAGTCATCCCGGCGAAGGCCGGGATCCGGGGCCTCTGGCAGTTTCTGTTTCCTGGATGCCGGATCAAGTCCGGCATGACGACGAAAAGCCAATCGTGATGTTAAATCTGTCTATTTTCAACGGTTAGAACTTAAACAGTTTCTCAATGAGTTGCGACTTCATCAAATCCCCTTCGATCTTCAGCTTCCCGGCGGTGAAGGCCTGCATGGCCGGGAGTTTGCCGGACATGAGGTTCAGGAAGTCCCCGTCGGCCATCCTGATGGTAGTGGTGGGCTTTTCGTGTTGCCCCGCCGTCACCGTGCAGGCGCCGTCCCGGATGACCGCGAACCAGTCGCCGCCTCCCGGGCCGGAGATCCGGAACTGGAAGATCACATCCACCCCGGCGGCCTTATCGGCCCGGAAGGCCTGGGGCAGGCCGGTAAATACGGCGGCCACGTCAGGCCCCTCCAGGGCCGGGACGGCCGTTTCCGAAGCCGAATTCCCGCCGAGGAGCATGTCGCCGAAGGCCAGGGTGGTGTTGAAATACTCCTTGGCCCCGGTGAGGGCATTGATGGCCTCCCAGTGCCGCTCGATATCCTCCGGGGTAGGAACGGTCCGGCCGTCGCCGATCATGGTCCCGGGGCCGGTAACCACCGCCGCCTTGTTGAAGTAGCCCAGGCCGGCATTGAAGACCTGTCCGGTCTCCCCGCACTGCTCCGAACTGAGGTAGAGGACCAGGGGGGTGACGAATTCCGGTTTGAGCCTCTCGAAGAGGTCCGGGGGCAGGATGTCTTCGGTGAGGCGGGTGGCGGCCACCGGGGCCACGGTGTTGACCTTGATGTCGTATTTTTCCCCTTCCAGTTTGAGGGTATTCATCAGGCCCAATAGGGCCAGTTTGGCCGCCGAATAGTTGGCCTGGCCGAAGTTGCCGAAAAGGCCGGCGGCGGACGTGGTCAGGATGACCCGTCCGTATTTCTGGTCCCGCATCCGTTGAAAGGCCGGGCGGGTCACGTAATAGGCCCCGTCCAGGTGTACGGCCAGGACCTTTTGCCATTCCTCCGGGGTCATCTTCAGCAGGGATTTGTCCCGCAGGATCCCGGCATTGTTGATCAGGATGTCCACCCGGCCGAAGGTTTCGATCGCCTGGTGGATCAGGGCTTCGCCGCCCTCGGGCGTGGAAACGGAATCGTAGTTGGCCACGGCCTCCCCGCCGGCCTCCCGGATCTCGGCCGCCACCCGGTCGGCCGGGCCGGCGGATCCGTCGCCCGAACCGTCCCGGGCCCCGCCCAGGTCGTTAACCACCACTTTGGCCCCCCGGGCGGCCAGTTCCAGGGCGTAAGCCCGGCCCAGACCGGCGCCGGCCCCGGTCACTACGGCCACCCGGCCAGCGAAGCGGATCCCGGCGGCCTGGTGCTCCTCCCGGGGCCGGGGGACCGGCAGCGGAATGGCCTTCCAGAAGTAGCCCGTGAAACCACGATCCCGGTCGGTGTAGCGCCGGCGGAAGGAAAGCCGCACCGGCTGGCCGACCCAGACGTCGGCCAGTTCGCAGTCGGTGAAGTCGGCCATGAAACGGCCGCCCTCCTCGAACTGGATCATGCCGTAAACCGCCGGCGGGTCCACCGAGACCGTCAGCAGGTCCCCGGTGAAGGTCTTGATGAAAGCGGGTTTCCCGGCGAAGGCGTAGTCTTCCTGGGTACGGATTTGGCGGCAATCGGGGTTGACGCAGATGTCCATCTTGGGAAACTGGGGGGTGCCGCAGGCGGTGCAGCGGCCGCCCGTCAGCCCGAGGATCATCTGCCGTTTGCGCCAGAGGACGGTCATGGCCGTCTGGGTGGGGGCCTCGGCCCGAATGCCCATCTCGGTCTGGATCAGGTCCCGGAATTTTAAGAATTTTGGATAATTATCGATTGTTTTCTTGTTTTTCAGGGAACCGGAGATGCCGGTCCGGGCCGGGAGATCGCGGATGTTTTCCGTGACCCGGAAGTAGAGGGCGTCGCAGCCCTGGCCGAATCCGGCCAGCAGGATGCGGTCGCCCGGCCGGGCCTGCTCCAGGGTTCGGACGAACATGACCAGGGGATGGGCGGCGCCGGTTTCCCCGATTTCCTCGTGCAGGTTGTCCTGGACCTTTTCGGGCGCGGCCCCCAGCTTGCGGGCAATAGCCCGGTGCTCGGCCTTGAAAAAGCAGGGAAAGACGAAACGGTCCACGTCGTCCATGGAAATCCCCAGCTTTTCAAAGAGGCCTTCCACCGCGGCCGGGATGATCTTGGCATAGCCCTCGTCGCGCACCCAGCGTTCCTCCCACATGTAGTCATACTGATTCCGGGCGCCCCGGTAGTGATCGACGAAATCCAGGGCCAGGGAATGGGAGCCCAGGAACTCGGCGATCACCTTTTCCCGGCCCACCAGGAGCGAGGCGGCGCCGTCGCCGAACCACATCTCGTAAAAATAGGCGCCCTTGGTTTCCCGCTTATCGGCTGCCGTGACCAGGATTTCGCCCCCCGGCCTGTCCCGCAGGCTGCCCAGGGCCGTAAGCAGGGCGCCGGTCCCGGCCCTCTGGGAGGAGGTCATATCCTGTACCAGCAGGTCGTCCCGGAGATTCAAGGCCGTCTTGACGATGCCGGCGTTGCCGCGGTCGGCGAAGGGCAGGGTGGTGGAAGCGAGGAACAAGGCCTCCACCCGGGATTGGTCCAGTCCCCGGAGGCAGTCCTGGGAGGCGGCCACGGCCATGGTCAGGCTGTCTTCGTCCCAGTTGCAGAAGGAACGCTCCCCCTGGGCGACCATGACGATGGCCGGGGCAAACCAGCCCATTTCCTGAAAGATGCTCATGCGGTTGAGGCGGAGGCGGGGAATATAACCGCCGTAGGATGTGATGCCGATCATGGGACCTCCTTAAAAAAGGCACATTCGAAATCCGAAATCCGAAAAAAAC
>JALOOY010000265.1 GCA_025454185.1 Thermodesulfobacteriota bacterium | reverse complement strand
TTTTCCCGGGAGCCGTAGGTCACCTCGACGGTGCCGGATTCCACATAATAGATGTTGAAGGCCAGGGCCCCTTCGGCGATTATCACCTCATACTGCTCATAGAACAGGGGGCGGGACCAATCGAGAACGGCCTGCCAGGTTTCGGGAGCGCAGTCAAAGCGGGCCGCCGGGTCCTGAACGATCGGCTGGGAAGGTGGCTCGGGCATGAAAATTTCCTCAGGCGCTAACCGCCCTCCGGGAATCAGTGGATTTGGGTCATCGGGAAGAAGGGCCGTTTTCCTCGCGGCCGGCAGCGATTCCGGGGACCGCGGAAGTCCGGAGATCAGGCCTTCCCCTCTTATCGGCGGATTATAGCAAATTCTGAAACAAAAAGGGGAGCCCCCTTTCTATTTAAACTGCTTGAAAACCGCGCCCGAGGATGATAGGACTGTTGGCGCCATGGACGAACCCTTCTGGCAGGATGAAACCAGCCGCCTGAGCGGCCCGGCTGTTTCACCGCCCCAACTGCTGGCCGACCTGCGCGCGCATCGTCTCCCCGGGATAATCAGGGGATTGCCGGGCTCGGCAGCGGCCTATGTGATCGCTGAACTCTGGGCCGATCTCCGCCGACCGCTGGTGGTGGTCTGCCCGGATTCCGGACAGGCCCGAACATTCTATCGGGACCTGCTGTTTTTTGCCCAGCGGGAGAACGAGGATGTGGCGGCCCTGCAGCCGAATCCGCTGATCCCCTTCCCCCCTTACGACCAGGCCGATTTTCGGGAATTCGTCCCGCAAACGGATCTGGCCGCCCTGCGCCTGTCCTCGCTCTATGCCCTGTTGACCCACCCGGAAACCTCGCTGTGCGTGACCTCCCTGGCCGCCCTGACGGCCCCGGTCATCCCCCGGGCGGTCCTGTCCGAAAATGTGGATTACCTGGCCCGCGGCGAAGAGGCTGACCGGGAGAGGCTTCTGGCCCAACTGGTGGCCTGGGGCTACAGTCCCGCCCCGCTGGTCGAAGAGCCGGGTGATTTCAGCGTCCGCGGCGGGGTCCTGGATATCTTCCCCCCCCTGTACGCGCACCCGGTCCGGATCGAATTTTTCGGCGACCTGGTGGAATCCATCCGGGAATTCAACCCGGCTACCCAGCGCTCCCTGCGGGATCGGCTGGAACTCTACCTCCTGCCCATCAGTGAAGTCCTGCCCGGCCCGGAGCGCCGCTCCCTGGCCCTGCGACGCTTACAGACGGCCCGGGACGGCGGGACCATCTCGGAACACGAGGCGAACTGGCTGAAGCACCGCTTGGACCAGCAGGCGCCGCTGGGCGGGGCCGAACGCTGGCTGGACTGGTTTTATGACCCCCCGGGGACCCTGGCGGACTACCTGCCCGAAAACACCCTGTGGTTCTGGCTCGACCCCCTGGCCCTGGCCCGGGCCGGGCAGGCCTTGGGCCGTCCGGATTGGGAGGAGTTTTTCGCGCCTTATTCCGGGAAGGACTATGTATTGCTCGAGGACCTGCCCATTGAAACCGGGCCGGCAGGTCCGGACCGGCGCTGGGACCTGCCCGCCACCGGCAACCGGGACCTCCGGCAAAAACTGCGCGTTCAGTCCTCGTCCCGGGAGGCCCTGGGAGAACTGGTCCGCCTGCTCAGAGGCTGGCTGGACTGGGGGCAGGAAATCTGGCTGGTGGTGTCCCAGGAACATCAGGCCCAACGGTTGAAGGACATCTTCGGCTTTTACCAAGTCTCCGCCGGGGTGATCTCGGAAAGGAAGGCGGCCTTCGGCCGGCAGGGCCCGGGCCTGCGGATCATCACCGGCCGGCTTTCCGCGGGCCTGCGTCTGAAGTCTCCCGGGTTGATCTTCATTACCGAAGAAGAGATCTTCGAACTCAAGCAGGAGACCCGCAGAAAGGGGCAGGCGGAAAACCTGGCGGCCTACGTCAGTTCTCTCGATGACCTGCGGGAGGGGGACCTGGTGGTCCATCGGGCCCACGGCATCGGGCGCTATCAGGGGCTGCAGCGCTTTACCGTGGACGGCCTGGAGGGAGAATTCCTCTTTCTGGAGTACGCCGAGGGAGACAAGCTCTTTCTGCCCGTGGACCGGCTCCAGGGAATCCATAAGTTTCTGGGCCAGGAAGGGCCGGAGCCGCGCCTGGATCGCCTGGGGGGGCTCTCCTGGGGGAAGACCAAGGCCAAGGTCAAGAAGGCCGTGGAAAAGATCGCCCAGGAACTGGTGGACCTCTACGCCCGCCGGGCTTTGGTCAAGGGTTTTGCCTTTTCCCCCCGGGACCAGCTTTTCAAGGAATTCGAGGCCGGCTTCCCCTACGAGGAGACGGCGGACCAGTTGAAGGCCATCGAGGAGGTGCTGGCGGACATGGAGGCCGAACGGCCCATGGACCGCCTGGTCTGCGGCGACGTGGGCTACGGTAAGACCGAAGTGGCCCTGCGGGCCGTATTCAAGGCGGTCATGGACGGGAAGCAGGCGGCCTTCCTGGTGCCCACCACGGTCCTGGCCGAACAGCATTTTCAGACCATGGGCCGGCGCTTCGAAGGCTATCCCATCGAAGTCCGCATCCTGAGCCGGTTCAAATCGACCCGGGAGCAGCAGCAGACCCTCCGGGACCTGGCCGCCGGGCGCGTGGACGTCTTGGTCGGGACCCACCGGCTGCTGCAGAAAGACGTGCAATTCCGGGAACTGGGTTTGATCGTCGTCGACGAAGAACAACGTTTCGGCGTGACCCACAAGGAACGCCTCAAGACCCTGCGCACCCAGGTGGACTGTCTCACCCTGACGGCCACCCCCATCCCCCGGACCCTGCATATGTCCCTGTCCGGGATCCGCGACCTGAGCACTATCGAGACCCCGCCCGAAGACCGGCAATCGATCCGCACCAGCCTCATCCGCTTCGAAGAAGAGAAGATTAAAGAGGCGGTGGAACGGGAACTGGATCGCGGCGGCCAGGTCTTTTTCGTGCACAACCGGGTCCACAACATTCAGGCCATGGCCCATTTTCTGGGAAAAATCCTGCCCCGGGTCCGGATCGGGGTGGCCCACGGCCAGTTGCCCGAACGGGAACTGGAGCGGGTCATGCTGGCCTTCGTGAACCGGGAGACCGATCTGCTGGTCTGCACCACCATTATTGAATCGGGTCTGGATATCCCTTCGGCCAATACGATCATCATCAACCAGGCCGATCGCCTGGGGCTGGCCCAGATGTACCAGTTGCGCGGACGGGTCGGACGGTCCCGGGAACGGGCCTATGCCTACCTGGTTATTTCCGGGGAAAGCACCTTGAGCCGCGACGCCCAGAAGCGCCTGAAAGTCCTCATGGATTTCACTGAATTGGGCGCGGGCTTCAAGATCGCCCTCCATGACCTGCAGATCCGGGGGGCCGGCAACCTGCTGGGCACCACCCAGTCGGGGCACATCGCCGCAGTAGGTTATGAGCTTTACATGGAAATGCTCGAACAGGCCATCCAGACCCGCAAGGGAGAACCGCTGGAAGAGGAATGGGAACCGGAGGTCCGAGTGCGGGCCGCGGCCCTGATCCCCGAAGACTATGTGCCCGATCCCGGCCAGCGGCTATCCATCTATAAACGGCTGGCCTCGACCCCGGGCGGGGACCGGCTGGCCGAGCTCCAGGAAGAATTACGGGACCGCTTCGGTCCGGTGCCGGAACCGATGCACAACCTGTTTGGGATCATGTCCCTTAAGCTGCAGATGAGGCGTCTCGGGATTCAGAAGATGGAAATACAGGACCGGGAGATCGTCCTGGTCCTCCTCCCCCAGGGACCCTGGAAGGCGGACCGACTGGTGGCCCTGGTCCAAAAAGACCCCCGGACCTACCGACTCCAGGGAGACGGCCGGTTGGCCGTGGTGCGGTCGGATAAAGAAGCAGGCCTGGCGGCGGCCGATCGCATCCTGAACCGCTTGGACCTGCTGCTGGGGTGAGGAGTTTGAGGACCAACCCACAATGGTCAATTTTCAATTCTGATGGACTCGGAATAAGTCGTCAATCCACCATAAACGTCATACTGGCGAAAACCAGTATCCAGAAATCTCAAATAGTTACAAATGCGCTGGACCCCGGCTTTCGCCGGAGTGACGACTTTTTGCGAAACCGACAATGCCTTATTCTTAATGAAAAACCTATTCCCCGCCCGCCCTTGACAGTCCCACCCGGATGATTATTTTTTTCACAAACGTTT
>JALOOY010000005.1 GCA_025454185.1 Thermodesulfobacteriota bacterium | reverse complement strand
CCTGCCTTTTCTGGAGGTCCTGGATCTGTTGAACGCCGATTCCAGGGCCTTCGTCTATCTCCACGACCAGGAGGGCCGTTTCTACTACCTGTCCACCGGGGTGACCCGGGTTACCGGCTATAGTCCTGAGGAATGGGAAGTACATTATTCCACGTATTTGACCGACAATCCGCTCAACCGGCAGGTCCATGAGCATACCCGGCTGGCACTGGAAAGCGGCTGCAAGCAGCCGCCTTATGAGGCCGAAATCCGGCACCGGGACGGTCGCAAACTGCTGCTGGAGATCAACGAGACGCCCCTCAAGCAAAACGGGCGGGTTTCCGGACTGGTGGGCCTGGCCCGGGATATCAGCGATCAGCGCCGGCTCCTGCACTTAGAGAAACAGTTCGACTCTTTCCTGAAAACCTGCCCTATCCCCACCATTGTCTATGACCTGCAGGGGCTGATGCGGGAGTGCAACCCCGCCTTTGAGAGCCTTTTCGGCTGGAGCCGGGAGGAACTACGGGGTAAAACGGTCGACTTCGTTCCCGAGGCGGAAAGGGACGCCACCCGGGCCGGCATACGAAAAGTCCTGGGCGGCCAGGTCCTGAACGACTTCGAAACCAGGCGCCTGACGCGCTCCGGGGCCTTGCTGGAGATCAGCCTCACCTCTTTCCGCCTGACCGACGAAAGCGGCCACCCGACCGGCATCATCGTCATGCTCCGGGACGTTACGGCCCGGAAAACATTGGAACGGGAACTGCGGCACCGCCTGGCCTTCGAAGAATCACTGGTGCAAAGCTCCATGGACGGCATCATCGCCGTGGACCGGCAGGGCCTAGTCATCGCCTTCAACCAGGGTGCGGCTCGGATCATGGGCTACACGCCGGAAGAAGTGATCGGGAAGATTCCGGTGGAGAAGCTGTACCCCCCCGGCAAGGCCCGGGAGGTCAAGAAGGCCCTGCTCAGCGACCGTTTCGGCGGTCCGGGAAAACTGATCGGCTACCGGACCGAGTTGCTGACTCAAAAAGGGGAGGTGGTACCTATGCGCCTCTCCGGCAGCCTGCTCAGCGAAGGCGGGCAGGAGATGGGCAGCGTCGGCTTTTTTCACGATCTGACCATACAAAAAAACATGGAAGAGGCCCTGCTGCGGGAAAAGGCCATTACCGAGGAGCTGGTGGACGGCAGCCCCATCCCCACCTTTGTGCTGGACCGGAACCAGCAGGTGGTTTTCTGGAACCGGGCCTGCGTGGAACTCACCGGCGTCTCCCGGCTGGAAATGGTCGGCAGCCGGGAAATTTGGAAGCCTTTTTATCCCGAGGAACGGCCGGTGCTGGCCAACCTGATTTAGTCTCAAAATCTGGCCCTGCTGAGCAGCCTCTACGGGGAAAAAAAGCTGCGGGCCTATCCGCTGTTGAAAGGGGCCTTTGAAGCCGAGGATTTTTTCGAAGCCCTGGCCGGGAAGAGCCGCTATCTGCATTTCATGTCCGCGCCCATTTACGACCGGGACGGTGAATTATGGGGGGCCATCGAATCCATCCAGGACCTGACCGAGCACAAGGCCCTGGAGGCCCGCCTCTCCGAACTGGCCACCATGGACGGCTTGACCGGCGTTTTCAACCGGCAATACCTGGAAAAAAAGCTGGAGGAGGAGGTGGCCAAGGCCCGGCGCTACGGAGACCACCTGGGGATGATCCTGCTCGACATCGATCAGTTCAAGGATATCAACGACCGCTATGGGCACTTGGTGGGGGACCAGGTCCTGAAAAAGACGGCCGACATCATCAAGAGCTGCCTCCGGACCACGGACACCGTGGCCCGTTTCGGCGGGGATGAATTCGTGGTCATCCTGCCCCGGACCGACGCGGCCCAGATGGCCTCGGTCCGGGAAAGGTTGGAGGTGATGATGAAGGATTTGACCGTTCAGGACGCGGGCGGACAGGCCCGGACCTTTACGGTGTCCCTGGGAGATCATACGGATGACCGGGACTATGATCAGATCCTGCGCAAGGCGGATGCGGCCATGTACCGGCGGAAGCAGGGCCGGTAGCCAGGCGAAAGGCGCGAAAGACCTTTTCGCCACAGACCCACACAGACCCCGCCTCGCTTCTCTCCGCGGGGCAGGACCCGACGGACGAAAGACGAAGACGGAACTGGGGATTTCGACACGGGAGACACGGGAAAGACCGCACGGAAGACGCGGAAAATGAATTAGTTTGCCTAAATCGAGGACTCTCGATTTAGGCAAAGAAATCCGCCCCGCTCACGCGGGAGCATGGTGCAGAACGCCGCAGGCCGGCCGGCATCCGAAAATCGGGACCCCGATTTTCGGATAAATCAAAAGGCCTTTTCCGTGCCTTCCGTGTTATTCCGTGTATTCCGTGTCGAAATTCCCGGACAAGCTATGTATAAAGCGAACCATGGACGTTGAGGAAAAGAAACCAATAAAGCGCTGGGGCTGGATCGATTCCCATGCCCATCTGGACATGGCGGATTTCGATCCGGATCGGGCTGAAGTCCTGCAACGGGCCTGGGACCAGGGCCTGGCCGCGGTGATCACCATCGGCATCGACCTGGAGAGCAGCCGCAAGGCCGTGGTCCTGGCCGGCCAGGAGGACCGGGTCTGGGCCACGGTGGGGCTCCATCCCCACGAGGCCGGGGCCTACGATCCCCGCCAGGTAACGGAAATAAAATCCTTGGCCCGAAACGAAAAAGTGGTGGCCGTGGGCGAAGTGGGGCTGGATTTTTTTCGGAATTATGCCCCCCACCCCCGGCAGAAGGAATGCCTGCGGGCCATGATCACCCTGGCCCGGGAAGTCTCCCTGCCGCTGGTCATCCACGACCGGGAGGCCCATGAAGAGGTTATGGCGATTTTAGAGGAAGAAAAGGCCGGCGAGGTGGGCGGCGTCTTTCACTGTTTTTCCGGAGACTGGGCCCTGGCCCGCCGCTGCCTGGACCTGCACTTCCTGCTGTCCGTCACCGGGGCCCTCACCTATAAAAGAGGCAGCGTCCTGGAAGAAGTGGTCCGCCGGGCCCCTTTGGACACCCTGCTCCTGGAAACCGACGCCCCCTTTCTGACGCCGCAACCCTTACGGGGCAGGCGCAACGAACCGGCCCTGCTCCGGCACACCGCGGCCCGGATGGCGGAGATCAGGGGGATGGCCCTGGAGGAGCTGGGGGAGGCGGTTTACCGGAATACCTGCAGGGCGTTTAGAAATAAATTCGAAATTCGAAGCACGAAATCCGAAACAAGCACGAATGTTTAAAATTCAAATGATCAAAACAAAAACCGTTCCGCATTTCGGATTTCGAGTTTGACTCAAGACAGGGTGATGATGCCTACGTTTTCCTTGATCCTTGCTTCCCAATCCCCGCGCCGCCGGGACCTGTTGCGGGACCTGGGCCTCGCCTTTCGGGTGGAGGCCGCCGACGTCGTGGAGGCGCCCCGGCCCGGGGAAAGCCCGCTCTTTTTTTCCAAGCGGATGGCCCAGGAAAAGGCCCGGGCCGTGTCGTCCAAGTTTCCGGAGGACTGGGTGCTGGGAGCCGATACGGTGGTCAGCCTGGGCCGGCGCATCTTCGGAAAGCCGGACTCTCCCCGGGAAGCCAAAAAATTTCTGGAGGCCCTTTCCGGCAAGCCCCACCTGGTCTTCACCGGTTTCTGCCTGATCAATCAGTCCCTGAAAAAGGCCGTGGCCGCCAGTGTGGGCACCCGGGTAACCTTCAAGCGCCTGTCCCGCCGGGAGATCGACTGGTACCTGCAGACCGGGGAACCGCTGGACAAGGCCGGGGCCTATGCCATCCAGGGCCGGGGCGCCTTTCTGGTCCGGGAAATAAAGGGTTCCTATACCAACGTGGTGGGGCTGCCCATGACCGAAGTCCTGGAGGCCCTGGAGAAAAACGCCGGTTTCAAGCTGGGGGAGACGTGAGCTAAGGTCAGAGGGAAGACGGAAGAGGGAAGCAACTGCAAACTGGATGTTGGATAAAAAGGATGCTGGTTGCATTCAGCTATCGTTTTTTAAATCGAAAATCGGAAATCGACAATCGGAAATTCATTTCATGAGCCAACTAGCTGAAAATTTACAGGCGGTTCGCCTCCGCATCGGGCAGGCCTGCCAACGGGCCGGACGCGATCCCGCCACCGTTCAACTGCTTGCCGTGACCAAGACCGTCCCGCTGGAGCGCATCCGCGAGGCCCTGGCGGCCGGTCTGACCCATCTGGGGGAAAATTATATTCAGGAGGCCCAGCCCAAGATCGAGGCCCTGCCCCAGGCGGCCTGGCATTTCATCGGTCATTTGCAGCGCAACAAGGCCAAGGCGGCCCTGCATCTTTTTTCCATGATCGAGACCGTGGACAGCCTCTCCCTGGCTGCGGAATTGAACCGTCTGGCCCTGCAGGCCGGCAAGACCCTGGAGGTTCTGGTGCAGATCAACGAGGCCGGGGAGGCGAGCAAATCCGGGCTGGCGCCGGAAGAGGCCCGGCGGCTCCTCGCCGAAAGCGCCTCCTGGCCGGCCCTGCGCCTGCGGGGGCTCATGACCCTGCCCCCCTACGATCCGGACCCCGAGACTTCCCGCCTCTGGTTTCGTTCCCTGGCCCGACGGCGCGCGGAATGGCAGGAGCGGTTTCCGCACCTCCAACTGGATCACCTGTCCATGGGCATGTCCCACGACTTCGAAACGGCCATCGAGGAAGGGGCTACCCTGATTCGGGTGGGGACGGCGTTGTTCGGGGCCAGGGGATGAGAGGGAAGAGGGAAGCAACTGTAACAACAAGGCGAAATGATGAAAGACAAAGACTATTTCGCCACAGACACGGCAGACAAATACGGACGAAAGAAAAATGAAAAATTTTGCTTTTTCGAAACAAGACCTCGAAAAAGCAAAAGGTTCCCTCCCGCTTCCAGCGGGAATTATTAACGGTAAGTTTCGCCGTCATGCTGGCGAAGGCCAGCATCCAGGCGCCGGAGACTGTTAACCTGGATTATGCAACTTGCAGGTTAATAGATTGCCCGTACCCTGCCTTTACAAAAAGGGTTTTTTATGCCATATAAATCAATTACACAACGAACGCCTCAAGGAGTCGAAACAAGCTCATGGCCATTGTCGCACCCTTTCGGGGGCTGATCTATAACCCCGAGAAAATAAACCGCCTGGCGGATGTGATCACCCCGCCCTACGACGTGATCACGCCCAAGCAGCAGGACGCCTTCTACGCCCGTCATCCCTACAACATGATCCAGTTGGACCTGGGTAAAATCCTCCCCGGGGATACGCCCACCAAGAATCGCTATACCCGTTCCGCGGAGCTTTTGAAAGGCTGGCAGAAGGAAAAGGTGCTGGTCCGGGACCCCAAGCCGGCCTTCTATCTCTATAAAATCTATTACGAGTCGCCCGGCCACGGTTTGCGGGAACGGGCCGGCCTGATGGCCCTGCTGGGCCTGGAGCCCTTCGACCAGGGCAGCGTGCGGCCCCACGAAAAGACTTTTTCCGGCATCAAGGTGGACCGTCTGCACCTGCTCGATTTTTGCCAGGCCCAGTTTTGCCCGATATTTTCCTTTTATTCCGACCCGGAAGACGAGATACTCTCCCTGCTTGCCTCCCGGGCCCACGCCGAACCCTTCATCGACTACCTGGACGACGAACGGATCCGCCACCAGATCCGGCGCGTCACCGATCCGAAGGTCCTCAAAAAAGCCGGAGAACTCTTCCGGGATAAGATCGTCTATATCGCCGACGGCCACCACCGCTATGAAACCGGCCTGAATTATCAGGAAGCCATGCGGCAACGTTTCCCGGACGGACCGCCCACCGCCCCCTATCATTTTACGCTCATGTATCTCTGCCGCATGCAGGACCCCGGACTGACCATCCTGCCTACCCACCGTACCCTGTGCCGGTTTCCCGAAGAGAAGATCGCCGGGTTCGAGGAGAAGATGGCCGAGGATTTTCAGGTGGAAACCTTTCCCTTCCGGCCGGCCAACAAAAAAAAGGTGAAGAAGGAGTTTCTGACCCGCTTCCAGGAAAATGCCCGCAAACAGCAGGTGTTCGGGGTCTACTCCTCCCGGCCCGCGGCCTTTTACCTGCTGACCATGAAACAGACCTGTCTGGATGGGAATTGCGCCGAAGACCTCCATCCCATTTTGCGCAAACTGGATGTGATGATCCTCAGCCGCCTGGTCTTCCAGAAAGTCCTGGGCATCAAGCCCGAAGAACTGGATCGAGAGAGCCTCATCGAATACCGCCAGGATCCGGCCGAGGCCATGGAGCTGGTGGACTCCGGCTGGTGCCGCCTGGCCTTCCTGCTCCAACCCACCCTCATCGAACAGGTCCAGGAAGTGGCCGAGGCCGGGCTGACCATGCCGCGGAAATCCACTTTTTTTTACCCCAAAATCCCCACCGGCCTGGTCATCAACGTGATGAAGCCGCATGATGTCATCCGCAGTTGAAGCCCTCCCGGCTCCGGCGGCGGATGAAACGCTGGACCAATGGGGGCCCAGGCGGCTCCATATTCTACAAAAAAAAGGCGGCTACCGCTTTTCCATCGACACCCTGATCCTGGCGGATTTTATCCGCTTGAAGCCTGCCGACCGGGTCCTGGACCTGGGGACCGGCTGCGGGATCCTGCCCCTGCTGCTGGCGCCCCGGGTCCCGCGAGGGCGGGTGATCGGTCTGGAGGTGCAAACCGGGCTCCTGGACCTGGCCGCCCGCAACCTGCGGCTCAATCAATTGGAGGGGCGGGTCCATATTCTGGGAGGGGACATACGCCGGGTAGCCGCCCTTTTTCCAGGAGGCGGTTTCGATGCGGTTATTACCAACCCGCCCTACCGTCCTTTGAAAACCGGCCGCATCAACCCCGGCACGGAGAAGGCCCTGGCCCGCCACGAAATACTCCTGGACCTTTCCCAAATGCTGGCGGGGGGCCGTGCTATCCTCAAAGACAAAGGGCGTTTTTCCCTGATCTACCCGGTGCGGCGTCTGGCCAGGCTGCTTTTCGAAGCCCGGCAGGCCGGGCTGGAACCGAAGCGGGTCCGGCTGGTCCATTCCTTCCCGGACAGCAACGGCGAATGGGTGTTACTGGAGGCCGTCAAGAACGGCGGGGAGGAACTGACGGTCCTCCCGGCGTTGACGGTTTACGAACGGCCCGGGGTTTACTCTCCCGAGGTCCGGCGGATTCTGGGGGGCTGAGGGCCAGGCTTTTCTCCATCAGGGCCCGGACCCTTTCCCGGAGTTCGGCATCCTTGATTTCTCCGGCCAGACGTTGGATGGACCCTTTTTCTTTGCGGGTCAGGGTCCGAGGTTGGTCCACCCGTTTTTCGACGGGCATTTTCCTGGCGGGTTCGTCCGGCGGCAGGGGTCCCATTTTCACCCGCAATTCCCGGATCAGCGGCCGGCCCACGGCCTGATTGACCCGCCTTCTCAGATCTTCCCGCAAAAACTGCATCTGCTGGCCGGCCACCGGGTGGGAAACGGTCACCACCAGGACGTCCTCCCGCACCCCTTCCAGCACCACAAAAGGACGGAGCCCTTCGGGGAGCAGACCGGGCCAGGCTTCCAGCAGGCGGAGGACCGCCGGATCGGGGCCCAGGGCAGCTCCTTCGACCAGGTCCCGGAGAATTTCGCTTAAGGGAGTTATTTTTTTCATTTTAAAAATATTGACAGGTCTACCAAACCATTTTATAGTTGAGCCGTTGAAATTTATAGCGCTTTTTGTCCCCCTACGCAACGGCATTTCGCAGCAAACGGAATTTCAAGAGCTTGTTCCAGCGGAGACCGCACAGATCGTTAATGGCCCTCGATTCAACCGTCATCCAGCACACTTTTCCACGTCTATAAGGAAATGTAAACTTTCACAGAAGGAGGTGACAACGGATTTCGTGCCTGAGGATGGACCATATTTGAATTAACCTAAAGGAGGAGTCATGTTACAAAAAAAAGTCACTCTGACCGAAGACGAAATGCCCCGGCAGTGGTACAACGTGCTGCCCGACATGCCCAATGGAATGCAGCCCCCCTTACACCCCGGCACCGGCCAACCGGTGGGCCCGGACGATCTGGCTCCCATATTCCCCATGAACCTCATCGAGCAGGAAGTGAGCCCCCAGCGCTGGATCGACATCCCGGAACCGATCCTGGAAAAATTACTCTTCTGGCGGCCCAGTCCTTTGGGGCGGGCCTATGCCCTGGAGCAGTTCCTGCAGACCCCGGCGAAGATTTATTTCAAGAACGAGGGCGTCAGCCCAGCCGGGAGCCACAAACCCAACACCGCCATTCCCCAGGCCTATTATAACAAGGTCTTCGGCACCAAGCGGATCTCCACCGAAACCGGGGCCGGCCAGTGGGGCAGCGCCCTGAGCTTTGCCGGGGCCCTCTTCGGCCTGGAAGTCAAGGTCTACATGGTCCGCATCAGCTTCGATCAGAAACCCTACCGGCGCCTGATGATGAACACCTGGGGGGCCACCTGCGTGCCCAGCCCCAGTCCGGATACCGCGGCCGGCCGCAAGATGCTGGAACAGGACCCCAATTCCCCGGGCAGCCTGGGCATTGCCATCAGCGAAGCCGTGGAAGACGCCGTGACGACCCCGGATACCAAATACGCCCTGGGCAGTGTGCTCAACCACGTCATGCTCCATCAGACCATCATCGGCCTGGAGGCCAAGAAACAGATGGACAAGATCGGGGAATATCCCGATGTCGTTATCGGCTGCTGCGGCGGGGGCAGTAATTTTGCCGGCCTGGCCTTGCCTTTCATTTATGATAAAATCAACGGGAAGCAGGTCGAGGTCTATGCCGTGGAACCCACCTCCTGCCCGACCATGACCAAGGGACCCTTCCTCTACGACTTCGGCGACACCGTGCAGATGACCCCCCTGCTGGCCATGCACACCCTGGGCCACGCCTTCGTGCCGCAACCCATTCACGCCGGCGGTCTCCGCTATCACGGCATGGCCCCCATCGTTTCCCAACTGATCATGGACAAGTTGATCACGCCGGTGGCCGTTCCGCAACTGGAGACCTTCGCCGCCGGGGTGACCTGGGCCCGGACGGAAGGCTATATCCCGGCCCCGGAAACCGACCACGCCCTGGCCATGGTGATTCGGGAGGCCAAGAAAGCCAAGGAAGAAGGCAAGGAAAAGACCATCCTGGTCAATTGGAGCGGCCACGGTCTGGTGGACCTCATGGCCTATAACGCCTATTTCGAGGGAAAACTCTCGGACTATGAACTGCCCGACGAGGAAATCCAGGCGGCCCTGGTAGCCCTGGAAAACTTCCCCAAACCCGTTTGTAAATAACCGTGAAAATCCGGCGGCGCCCTCGATATACCGGGGGCGCCGCCGACAAGGACCGGTCATCCATGGATGAAAAATTCGACGGGCTGGAGATGTACTGCCCCCACATGGGCACCCTGCTGCCTTTCAGCTACTGTCGGCAGACCCAGGGACGCCACCTCCCCTGCCGCAACCTGATCAACTGCTGGCAGAAGCGGATCCCGGTGGACGCCTTTTTGGCGGAAAATTTCATCCGGGAAGAACTGGAACTGGCCTTCGGCGGCCTGCCCAAGACCCGGATGGAACGCATTTTCGACTGCCTGGAACAAACCCGAAGGACAGGGGATCGGGGGTAGGGTACAGGGTGTAGTTGCTTTCCGTCATTTTCTTTTCTTCCATCTTCCCTCTCCCTAAAATGGGCTTAATCCAGCCAAACAGCGCATCGGCCTGCGTGATCCGTGCCCCCTGGATCCCGGCTTAATACCTGCCGGGATGACGGCTTCCTCACGCCTAACGGTCTTTTCTTCCATCTTCCCTCTGCCCCAGGTTCCGTCCTCCGTCCTCCGTCCTCTGCCCTCAGTCCTCCCTCCACATTTTTCCTTGTCATCCTCGCCGTCTTGTGTTATACAAAATGGCTTTACGGGCCGTTAGCTCAACTGGTAGAGCAACTGACTCTTAATCAGTAGGTTTGGGGTTCGAGCCCCCGACGGCCCACCAAGGAAAATCAAGGGGTTGGCAAGATATTGCTGATCCCTTTTTATTATAAGAGTTCCGTTCTGCCCGCCTCAGTCCCACCTTTTAGCCGCAGGGAAAGCTTTGGAGATCGGCCAAGGCGGGTCCCTCCCCGCCTTGTTCTGGCCCTTTCCCTTTTCTGTCCACCGGAAATCGAAGAGATGATCGGGTTGATCCGTTCGAACCTCCACGATCTCACCAACGAAGATACGGCCAAGAAGAAATTTCTGGAACCGGGCGTCGGATCGTGATAATTTCAAAAAACTGCCGGCCGTTTCCCAAAATGAATATAAAAAATCAGACAAACCTCCCTCAAGAACGAATACTTTCCGATTGCCGGGGACAGGAAGCCCGTGATGTGGTCGAACGCTTCTGCGAACATACGGCCCGTCATCCTCAGGCCCCCGCGGTAAAATTGGACGGGCACATCTGGAGTTATGCCCAACTCGATACCGTGAGCGACCGTATGGCCCTCCAGCTTCAAGCCCTTGGTGTCACAGCCGAATCCTTTGTGGCGCTCTTTCTGCCTCGGTCCTTCCAGCAAATCCTGGCCATATTGGCCGTCCTCAAGGCCGGAGGCGCCTATGTGCCTATCGATCCGGACTACCCGGAGGAACGGGTCCGTATGATGATCGACGACAGCGGGGCAAGGGTTCTGATGGTTGGCGCCTCCGGTCCGAGACCGCCAGTCGGATCAGGCGTTTCGGTGATTGTCGTGGACGGCGGTGACCCGCCCTATCCAGCCGCTCTTTCTAACACTCCAGCCAGGTTGGCCGGTCCGGGCAATGCGGCCTACATGATCTACACCTCCGGGTCCACCGGGCGCCCCAAGGGGGTGGTCGTCACCCGTCACAACATGAATCGCCTGTTCAAGACAACGGAAGCCTATTTTGACTTCGGGCCGGAAGACGTATGGGGGCAGTTCCACTCTTACGGGTTCGACGTTTCGGTTTGGGAGTTTTGGGGGGCCTTGGCCCACGGCGGCTGTTTGACTATCATTCCTTGGGATGTGGCGCGTTCGTCCCCGGATCTCCATTCCCTGCTCCGTCGAGAGCGGGTCACGGTGCTCTGTCAGACGCCGTCGGCGTTTTACAACCTGCTCCGGGTGGAAGAGGCGGCGGGCCCGCAGCGCCTCGGCGACCTTCGCTATGTGATCTTTGCCGGGGAGGCCCTGGATGCTCAGCGCCTGCGGCCGTGGTTTGACCGCTATGGCGATCGGAGACCCCGTCTGGTCAACATGTACGGTCCAACGGAAGCCACGGTGTATGCCACCTTCCGGGCCTTGTCGCAGAAAGACGGTGAACAGCCGACCAGCTTCATCGGCCGGCCCCTGCCGGATCTCGATATCCACCTGGTGGCTGCCGGGGGCCGACTCGTGGACCAGGGGGAACCCGGGGAAATATGGATTGCCGGAGAAGGGGTGGCCAGAGGCTACCACAACCGGCCCGAATTGACCGCCGAACGTTTCGTGGCCGACCCCCTTTCAGCCTCCCGTCGGGCCTACCGCTCCGGCGATCTGGCCCGCAGGAGCGCCGACGGAGACCTGGAGTATCTGGGGCGCTTGGATGCCCAAGTCAAGATTCGCGGCTACCGGATTGAGCTCGGTGAAATCGAGGCCACCTTGCGTCAGGTTCCGGGCGTGGTCGACGCCGTGGTGGATGCCCGTGCGGGTGCGGATGGACTGCAACTGGTTGCCTATGTCGTCCCGGCGGCCGCGGGCGCTCCCCGGTTCGCAGACCTGCATACCTTCCTGCTCCAGCGGTTGCCATCCTACATGGCCTGCCATCGTTTTTTTTGGATCGATCAAATCCCTCTCACCATCCACGGCAAGGTGGATCGCCGGGCCTTGCCCGAACCCACCCGCAGACGCACCGAACTGGCCGCCCCTTATGTGCCCCCGCGCACAGACCTCGAACGCCGCTTGGTGAATATTTATTCCCAGGTCACCGGGATCGAAGCCGTCGGTATTCAGGACGACTTTTTCGCCCTGGGGGGTACTTCCCTTCTGGCAACGAAGCTGAGTTCCCTGATTGCCAGGGAATTTGCCGTTTCGATCTCCTTAAAAGATATTTTTACCCGCCCCACGGTCAGTAGCCTGGCGGAAGAAATCCGCCGGGGGAAAGCCTTGCCGCATTCGCCGGCGCGGTTAACGATTCCGCTTGCGCCGAAGTCCGAGCACATGCCGCTCACCCACGCCCAGGAACGGGTGTGGCTGATTCAGAAGCTCTCCCCTTCCTCGGTGGCTTATACCCTCAGCGCCAGCCTGCGTTTCCGGGGGACCCTGAACGTGGCAGCGCTGCGAAAGGCTTTGACCGGGCTGGTGGCTCGCCATGAGGTACTGCGCACCACTTTTCCCCAGGTTGCCCAACAGCCGGTACAACGCCTTCACCCGCAAGGCCCGCTGCAACTCGAGGAGGTCTCCCTGGCAGGTTGGGACCTCCCCGGCGCCGAGCAGGAAGTGGAGCGGTTTCGAGCCGCCGCCGCGCAGCGGGCCTTCGATCTGGAACGATTGCCTCTGATCGAGTGGACACTCTTTCAACTCTCGGAGGAGGATCACCTCCTGCTTCATCGGGAGCATCATCTGCTCCATGATGGCTGGTCGTTTTTCGTCTTGCTCCGGGATTTTCTGGAGCTGTACCAGGCCGCTCACGAAAACCGTCCGGCCCGCCTGCCCGATCTGCCCGTGCAGATTGCCGACTTTGCCGCGGCCCAGCGCCATTGGGTTGAAACGGGCCTTTTCGAAGACCAGTTAAAATTCTGGCGGGAAGCGCTCCGCAATGCCCCGGCCCTCCTGGCCCTGCCTTCCGACCACCCCCGTCCCTCGGAAACCTCCTATCAGGGGGAGGCCTTACGTTTCCGGCTGGCCGAAGACCTGATCCTGCTGGTCCGGGAACGGGCCCTTGCTGAGGGCGTCACCTTTTATATGGTAATGCTGGCCCCCTTTGTGGCCTTACTCTGGCACATGACCGGCCAGACCGATATCTGCATCGGGACAGGGGTGGCCAACCGCCGGACCCCGGAGTCCGAACAGATCGTCGGCATGGTCATCAACAATGTGGTCCTTCGTTTTGACCTGCGGGAACGCGGGACCGTGCGCCAGTTGCTGGGACAGGTCAAGGCCGTTGTCCTGGCTGCCCTGGAGAATCAGGATGTCCCATTTGACGTCGTGGTCCGCACCCTCCAGTGGCCGCAGCAATCCGCTATTCACCCCCTTGGTCAGGTTTTTTTTACCTCCTATGACGGCCCCGAACCGGAGGAGCATCTGCCGGATCTACAGGTCACCACCGAACTAGGCCTTTCCTCCTCCTCGGCCAAGTTCGATATGAATGTGATTCTCATTTCCCAGCGGGACCAGAGGAGGAAGGAGACCGGCACTGATTCCGCGGCCGGCGAAAGGGTCACCGTAATCTGGGAGTACAGCACCGACTTGTTTGAGCGCGCGACGGTGCAACACCTGGTTGATCGGTATCTCCATGTACTCCGCCAGATGTTGGCCCACCCGGACCGATCGCTGGACGAGATCCGCTGGACCACCGAGGAGGAAGAGCGTTGGCTCCGGGAAATGGCCCTTGGACCGGCGCGGGATTACCCGCGGGAGGCCTCGATCCAGGAACTCTTTGCACGGCAGGCGATCGCACGTCCCCGGCATGTAGCCGTAATCGACGGCCCGGAACGCCTCTCTTACCGGGAGCTCGACCAGCGGGCGGATCGGCTGGCACGGCGCTTACAGGAACACGGCCTAACCGGTGAAGGCGTTGTAGGCATCCTACTCGAACGCGGTGCGCCGGCAGTAACCGCCATGCTCGGTATCCTCAAGGCCGGGGCGGCCTACCTGCCGCTGAATCCGCTCGACCCGCCGGGACGGTTGTCGGCCTTGATCGCGGAAGCAGGCGCCGCGGCCATCGTAACCCGCAAAGACCTGGCCGGGCGGCTGCCCGTAATCGGCCGACCCCTGGTGTTGCTGGAGGAGATCCAGGACGCTGAATCCGGTCCGGACGCGGTCGAGGCCCCCATGCCGGTGGCTGGAGGAGGCTCCTCCTTGGCCTGTGTTCTCTTCACCTCGGGGTCGACCGGACATCCCAAAGGGGTGGAAGTGCGGCATCGCGGTGTCGTCCGCCTGCTGTTCGGGCAGGATTATGCCCGTTTGGGACCGCAGGAGAGGGTTCTCCAGCTCGCGCCCTTGACCTTCGACGCCTCCACCTTTGAGATTTGG
>JALOOY010000264.1 GCA_025454185.1 Thermodesulfobacteriota bacterium | reverse complement strand
TGGAAGGCCTGCTGGCCCAGCCGATCACCCGGGCGGAGGTCATTGTAGTCTTTCTGGCTCTGCTGGAATTGGTTCGTACTCACAAGATATCCATTTTCCAAAAAATGCACGGAGATTCTTTGTATATCTTTTTGGCGGTGAGACCCCGGGTTCTTTCCTGAAAAACGGAGCAATGGCCGCCTTGGAAGGGTATGGCCGCCAAGGGAACCGACGGGACTAAATTCGAAACTCGAATTTCGAATTTAACCCAGTCATTAACTACTGTTGGCCAAGGTTAAAGATGGATGAAATAAAACCCCTGCTGGAATGCCTGATTTTCGTCTCCCCCACCCCCATCGGACTCAAAAGGATCCTGGAGGTCATCGGGGACAGCTTTACCCCTAAGGCCGTGGAAGCGGCCCTGGAAAGCCTGAAAGCCGAATACGAATCCGCCGACCGCGGGCTCTATCTCCAGGAAGTGGCCGAAGGGCTCCAGTTCCGCACCAAGCCCCGCTACAGCGAGTGGATCAAACGCATGAAGAAGACGGCCCCCACCCGCCTCAGCAAGGCCGCCCTGGAGACCCTGGCCATCGTGGCCTACAAGCAGCCGGTGGTCAAGGGCGACATCGAGCGCCTGCGCGGTGTGGAGGTGGACGGCATCCTGCGCACTCTGCTGGAAAAAAACCTGGTCCGCATCCTGGGGCGCAAGGAGATCCCCGGCCGGCCCATCCTCTACGGAACCACCAAGCGCTTCCTCGAGCTGTTCGAGCTCAAGGACATCTCCTCCCTGCCCTCGCTGGACGAAATCAAGGCCTTGAATGAAGACCTCCTCGAAGACGAAGCCGCCGAGTGACCTGCGCCTGCAGGTCTTTTTGGCCCAGGCCGGGGTGGCCTCCCGCCGCAAGGCCGAAGGGTTGATTCAGGAGGGCCGGGTGGCGGTGGACGGACAGGTGGTCACCCAAATGGGCTCCAAGGTTGATCCGGACCGCCAGCGGGTAACGGTGGACGGCCGCCCGGTGGAGATCGCACCCGAAACGGTGTATTACCTCTTCCACAAGCCCCGAAAGGTCCTGTCCACGCTCCACGACCCCCGGGGCCGGCCCGCCCTGAAGGATTACCTGGACCGCGCCGGCATCCGGGAGCGGGTCTTTCCCGTGGGACGCCTGGACTGGGACGCCGAAGGCCTGATCCTGATGACCAACGACGGCCCCCTGGCCCAGGTGCTCCAGCACCCCCGCTTCCAGGTCCCCAAGACTTACCGGGTCAAGGTCGAGGGGCTCCCCACGCTCCAGGCCCTGAACCGCCTGAAGACGGGCCTGCCCCTCCCCGGCGGCAAGGAGCACCGGGCCGACGTGGAGCGCATCAAGACCGGCACGGACCGCACCTGGCTGCTGATTACGGTCTGGGAGGGGGAAAAACACCAGGTCAAAAAGATGTGCGCGGCCGTGGGCCACCCGGTCCTGACCATCAAACGGGTGGCCCTGGGCCCCCTGGAACTGGGCCGGCTGCCCCAGGGCGAATTCCGCCCCCTCACCGCCCGGGAAATCGCCGCCCTCCGAAAACTGGCCCCGCCCCATCTTTTTCCTTGAAATATTTCTGATTTTTATTTAAACATAAGGGTATTGTTCTTTCGGCGTTTCGCGAACAGCCCCGGCTAAAAGTCTTTTCGCCTTGCGCCCTCGCGCCTGACGGTCTTCAATGGGCGGTTAACTCAGCGGTAGAGTGCCATCCTCACACGGTGGAAGCCACTGGTTCAAATCCAGTACCGCCTACCAAGTAAAAAAAATGGCCGGTTCGTAAACTACCAACGAACCGGCCATTTTTTTTAGACGCCTGCGGCGCCTCCGCTTCTCCCTTGACTTCCGGATCGATCAAATCCCTGCGCAGCTCTTTTGGTTGTTCCCCTGGTTCCTCCGCTTAAAATGGGCGAACAAAGGCTAGGGATGCGGGGTAATGGTCAGAACGGTAATCTGATTATTATCCGGGCCGTAGTACCAGAAAATCCGGTAGGCTGCCGGGGTGGACTGCTCGGCGTAAGCCTCGAACACCTTTTCACCCTGGGGGCCTTTCAATCCGGTGAATTCATGGGTACGGAGCCCTCTGTGCCTCGGATCAGCCGATAGGATCTCCAGAGATTTCTTCACGGCCTTGTATCTTTTCTCCGGGCCTTTATCCTTTTTCAGCCGGAGCAATTGCAGGCCCGCCTCGTCGGTAAGGAACAGCTCGAACAAGTCGGAACCCTAAAGCTCGTCCAGGTCGAGCTTACGGATTTTCCCCGCGGAAGCGTCCCTCAACCCCTTTTGAACGCTGTCATAAGCCTCCTGGTTACGATAAAGCCATAACTCGTAAGCCGGTACCTCCACAACGGGCTGTAAAAGGACATCTCCCCGCTCGTTCTTCAAGAGTCTTATTCTTTTATACCCTTTAAAGAGTTCCCCCTGTGCGGAATAGGGCACCAAGCCCAAACAGCCTTTCCAGGGGTCATTTAGTATGCGATCGGCTCGACCTGCATCAGCGTTCCGCCTTGGCCGCCAACCAGAGAGGCGTTACCCTCAACTAATTTATTATAGTCGATATTCTCGAAAAGGAAACCGACCTCAGGCCGACGGGGTGAGGAAGCGGCGGCATCGACGTTCCTTTGATTGTTTCCGCCCGGCCTCCAGAGGCAACTCGCTTATTTTCCCCCTTTCCGTCCGGAAGTAGTGTACAATCATTTGATAAATAAGGAGGCGCTTCATGCATAAAGACGTCAAGGGGATGTTCTCGGAGTTGGACGGTTATTGCGAGGGCCTGGATAGAAACGGCTGCGTCAGCTATCCGGTCACCATCTCCTGGAACACGGCCGGCCCCCATCACGGCCGGCCCGTGGTGATGATCATGGGCCAGGTGCGGGAGGCCGGCGACCTGCCTCCCGGGGAATTGCAGGTACCGGCGGGTATTTTAGAGCAGGTGCGGGAAATGGGCTACGACGCTCAGCCGCTCAGCGTGGAGGAGCTCAAGGGCTTCTGGCGGGAGGCCCGGTTGCTGGAAGTCAAGGGCCATTGGCACCCGGATGCCCGGTTGGTGCAGTTCTAATCGACCCCGGCCAAACGATAGTACCCCCTTGTTCGGGGCGGCAAAGCCCAGGCCAGCTTCGTTGACAACCGCAGGCGCCTTTCCTATACTGGTTACCGGAAACAGAACAATAACCTCACGCCCGAGGAGGGTCCCATGGACTTCAAAAAGCTCGTCGATCAGGTAAAAGATGCCGCCGAAGACCTGAAGGATAAGGCGGAGACCAAAGTCAAGGAGATTCGGGAAAGTTTGGATAAGGATGGAGACCACATGCCCGACGCCCTCGAGGGCTTGACCGAGAAAGCCAAGGGGCTAGCCGCCCAGGCCCAGGAAAAGGCCAAGGGGCTGGCCGGCCTGGCCGGGGAAAAGTTCGAGCAGGCCGGAGCGAAACTGGGCGAACTGGTGGATCAGGGGCAGGCCAAACTGCAGGAAGTCCAAGGAGAGGCCAAGAAGGCCGTGGACGCTGCCCGCGGGAAAGTCGGTCTGGGCGGCAAGGACCGTTAGTACGAAAATACCTTTGGGCGTTCGGCGTTCGGCGTTCGGCCAAGGGGCTAAACAAAATTTTCATGCTTCGTGGGTGCTCGCCTCGAGCATGGGGTTTGGCAAATGAGGGCTTGCGATCCCGCAAGCCCTCCGTCTTTTTCATCCCTGCCCCACTACCCCTCTGTTTCTTAATCGTGTCCCGAATGGAAGATTGGTCTCCCGCCTCACAAAATATTGCAGAAGTCTCCGTTATATTGTAATGGTACGTTGCAATATCTGTGGGAAATCAAAGATTCTCACCTGGTTCCTTTGGGGAAAGGGAAAACCGGATGCCGAATAAGCCGACCTATCAGGATCTGCTGAAAAGAATCAAGGCCTTAGAAAAAGAGGCGGAGGGCCGCAGGAAAGTGGAGGAAGAACTCCGGGAAGGCCGCGAACATCTCCGTTCCCTGATGGAAAGCGCCTCCAACTTCGCCGTATACCGCCTGGTGTATGACCCGGAGAATCCCTATAAACTAAGAGTCGTCTTCGTCAGCCCTTCGCTGAAGGATATTCTGGGCTTGGACGATCCCCAACAGTTCGAAACCTGGTTTGCCAATATGCATCCCGATGACGTGGAGCGCATGGTCGCCGCCAATCAGAATGCCTTCGCAACCTTCAGATTCAATGAGATCTACCGGACT
>JALOOY010000263.1 GCA_025454185.1 Thermodesulfobacteriota bacterium | reverse complement strand
CGGGCAGCCCTTGCCGGCGGGAAGGTAATCGAAAGGAGTCGCCATGATCGTTGCCCAGAGGAAACCCTTTGCTGAAATCGAGGCCATGCTGGCCCCTTATAAGAAAGTCCTCATCGCCGGATGCGGGACCTGTGTGGCGGTTTGCCTGACCGGGGGGGAAAAAGAAGTGGGGCTGCTGGCCGCGGAATTGTCCATCGCCTCCCAAATCAAAGGCCGCTTCCTGACCCTTGAAGAGGCCACCGTGGAGCGGCAGTGTGACCGCGAATTCCTTTCGGAATTGAAAGAACCGGTGGGGCGAACCGAGGCCGTCCTCTCCCTGGCCTGCGGGGCCGGTATCCAGTTTCTGGCCGAGATGTACGACCACCTGCCGGTGCTGCCGGGAGTCGACACCACCTTTATCGGGGTGAACGAGGCGGTGGGTTTCTGGACGGAACGCTGCCGGGCCTGCCACGAATGTGTGCTGGATCAGACGGGAGGCATCTGCCCCAAGACCATGTGCGCCAAAGGGCTTTTGAACGGCCCCTGCGGCGGCACGGTCCATGGACAATGCGAAGTGGATCAGGAGAAACCCTGCGCCTGGACTCAGATCTACCAGCGTCTGGAAAAGACCGGTCGGCTAGACCTGATGCGCCGGACCCTGGAACCCGGCCGGCATGACCGGCAGACCACGCCGGCCTATCAGACCCACGCCGCCTATAAAAGGAGATTCGACGCCCATGCCTAAATCATTCCAGGAAGCCCTGAAGTCCGGAAAATTTTTGATCACGGCGGAATTGGATCCCCCCAAAGGGAGTGATACCGGGGAAATGGTCCGGCAGGTTGAGGCCTTGAAGGACCGGGTGGACGGGATCAACCTTTCGGACAACCGTGGCGGGGTCATGCGGATGGGAGCGCTGGCGGCCTCCCGTCTGACCCGGGAGGCCGGCGGCGAACCCATTCTCAACCTGGCCTGCCGGGACAAAAATCGGCTGGCTCTGGCCTCCGAAGCCCTGGGGGCGGCGGCTTTGGGGGTCGCCAACATACTCTGCATGACCGGGGACCACACTACCCATGGCGATCACCGCGAAAGCAAGCCGGTGTACGACCTGGATTCGGTGCAGGCCCTGAAGATGCTCCGGGGACTGACCGCCGGCAAGGATCTGAACGGGAACCCCCTGAACAGCACGCCGGATCTTTGCCTCGGAGGTGTGGTGACGCCCGCGGCCGATCCCTGGGAGCCGCAGTTGTTGAAATTCGACAAAAAAGCCGAAATCGGCCTGGATTTCTTTCAGACCCAGGCCGTCTTTGAAGTGGAGCGACTGCGGGAATTCATTCAATACGCCCGCAAATACGAAGCCAAGGTGCTGATTGGTGTGCGCGTCCTGACTTGGGAAGAAATTATGCTGTACCGGGACGGATCCTTGCCCGGGGTGCTGGTTCCGGAAACGTTGATCGAAAAATTCCGTCAGGCGGGAGAAACCGAAGCCGGACGGATGTCCCTGGAAGTTGCCGCCGCGTTGGTCAAGGAAATCAAGGGCCAGAACCTGGGAGACGGGGTCCATATCATGGCCATGGGGCAGGAGCATCTGATTCCCGAGATCCTGTCCAAAGCCGGGCTGTAATACCGTTCGGGGTTGGGCGTTCGGCGAAGCCGGTAAAGGCCAACCTCACGATCAGGATAAAGGGGATGTTTCGAACATTTAAATTTTGGACATTTGAATTTGTTTCGGATTTCGTGCTTCGAATTTCGAATTTGAGGGAGGTAGCTTTTGACAACCCCATCGCAATTCGATCCTGAAAGATCTACGGACGTCCTGGTCATCGGCGGCGGCATGGCCGGTTTGTCCTGTGCCGATCACCTGGGACGGCTCGGCCTTTCCGTATTGGTTCTCGAAAAAAATCCCGCTGTGGGAGGCCAGGCCCTCCATTTCTTCTGCAAGGCCACGGAGGTCTGCGAGAAATGCAATTATTGCCTGCTGGAGGAGCGGCTCACCGCTGTCGCCGAAAACCCCCGGGTGGAAATCCTGACCCGGGCTTCGCTGGACCAGACCGAACCCTTGAGCGGGGGCGGTTACGCGGTCCGGATCAGGCAGGAGGCGCCCTATATCGACCCGGCCCGTTGCACCAATTGCGGCCGCTGCTACGAGGTCTGTCCGGCGGTGGATGAGGGGGCCATTACCAGGGGTCTTCCCGCAGTGGTTTCCCACCCCTTGTATACCATTCACCGGGAGGGCTGCCTCTACTTCCGGGACCCCCAGGCCCACCGCTGCCGGGAAGCCTGCCCGGAGGGGGCCATCGACCTGGACCGCCGCCCTCTTGAAAAATCCCTGCAGGTGCGGGCCGTTGTGCTGGCCACCGGGTACGCCCCCTTCGATCCCCGGGTCAAGTCCCGGCTGGGTTATGGGGAGCTGCCCAACGTGATCACCGCCCTGGAACTGGAACAAATGATCCGCGTGCATGGGGATCTGCTCCGGCCTTCGGACCGCCAAAGACCTGTCCGGGTGGCCTTCCTCCAGTGCGCCGGTTCCCGGGACCTGACCCTGGGGCACCTCTTCTGTTCGCGGATCTGCTGCGGCTATGCCCTGCGCATGAGCAAGGCCATCCGCCACCGCTGGCCGGAGACCGAACTGACCGTTTTTTACATGGACATTCAAAACTTCGGCAAGGATTTTCTGCCCGCTTATGAGGAAGCCCGGGAGACCCTGACCTTGATCCGGGGCATTCCCGGCGCCGTAATACCGGCGCCCGGGGAGAGGGTGGCGGTTGTCTTTCAATCGTCCGGAGGCGGGCCGCCGCGGGAAGAGGTCTTCGACCTGCTGGTCCTTTCGGTGGGTCTGATGCCCTCTCCGGACAACCGGCGCTGGGCGGACCAACTGGGGCTGCCCGTCAACGAAGACGGGTTTCTGCGGGAAACGGGCGGCTGCGGTCTTTTCCGGGCCGGGACGGCCGGCGGGCCCATGGACCTGGCCCAATCGGCCGCCGACGGCGGACGGGCCGCCCGGGCGGTTGCCGAATACTTAGGAGTCCGGCCATGTTAGCTGAAAATGCCATCGGCATCGTTTTTTACCATCATGAAAAGAGAGGCCCTTCTTCGGCCGCCTGCGAGGAACTGAAAAAGAGCGCCGGGGCGCTGCCGGAAGTGGGGCTGGTGGCAGACCTCTATCAGGATCATTGGGAATCCAGTTCCGAAAAGGTCGCTCAGAAAACCGCCGGCCGGAATCTCTCCCGGCTGATCATCGTCGCCACCCAGGGAAGTTCGTCTACAGCGCCCTGGTCTCAGGAAATTTCCCGCTGGGGTTTTCGATCGGACCAGGTGGCGGTGGTCAACATTCACCCCGCTTTGCGGGGAGTGGAAGCCGAAGCGGAGCTGGTTCGAGAAAAAGCCTGGCTTTTATTAAAGCAGGCGGTGGTTCGTCAGGACACCCTGGAGGACCTGCCGTTGGAAACCGTGGAAACCGTTCCCCGCATCCTGATACTAAGCGGCGGTTTGGCCGGTCTGCTGGCCGCGCAAGAGGCCCTGAAACTGGGGTTGGAGGCCCTGATCCTGGAAAGCGGAAAAAAATTGGGCGCCCTCGACCTTTATGAACCGGCGACCTTTTCGGAAAACCGCGCAGGGTCCCTGGAGGCCTTTCTATCTCAACCCGGCCTGCAGGCCATCACCGAAGCCCGCCTGCTGAGTCTGGAAGGGCAGGCCGGCGCTTTTTCGGTCCGCTACCTGGATGGGGAAGACCGGAGCCGGGAAGAAAAGATCGGGGCCGTTCTGACGGTCCTGCCGCCGGAGGTGCAGCCCAATTTTGAGGCCTATGGCCTGGAAGGGGGCCGGCAGGTCCTGACCCTCTCCCAACTGGAAACCCTCCTCCGTTCTACCGAATATCAGGAAAAGGTCCTGCCGCGGGAACGAACGAACGAAGTGGTGTTTCTGCTGGGTCTGACGAACGAATCCGGGCCTCCCGTGGTCGGCCGGGCCTTGGGGCAGGCCCGTCGGTTGCAGGCCCTGGGGAACAGCCAAGTCTATTTTCTCTCCGGGAATATGAAGGTGGCGGCGGAGGGATTGGAAAGGGAATACACCCGGGCCCGGGAAGAAGGCGTCCTCTTTTTTCGTTTTACCGGAGAACCGCCCCGGGTAGTCGCGGAAGACCGGGGCCTGCAGGTGGAATTCGTGGACGAGATACTCGACCTCCCGGTGCAATTGAACCCTCAGCTCCTGGTGGTGGACGACGTCCTGGCCCCCCA
>JALOOY010000262.1 GCA_025454185.1 Thermodesulfobacteriota bacterium | reverse complement strand
ACGGTCAGACGCCCCCCGGGATAGCACATATGCCCAGTCTGGGAGTAGTCGTTGCCCCGGACCGAGACCTGCAGGGCGCCGTCCAGGAACAGCCCGATCTTCCAGTCCTCGGGTAGCGGGGAGGCGGCGTTCTCGATCGCAAACTCACAGCACAGGTCGAAGGGGGTATTGACCGGAAATTCCGGGACGTGTGCGCCGCTGTATTCGATGCCGGGAAGCACGGTCACCACGAAGACCCGTCTGATTTTAAGGTCTACCGCTCCGCCCGAACACAGTTTGCCCACATCCACCCGGACCACCAGGGATTCATTGTTGCCCTCGTCCGCCTCCGCCTGGGTGTTTCCCGGATCGACCTTGGCCTGGAAGGGATGGGGGTTGGCCGTCTTCATGTGCTGGGGATCGCCGGAGAAATAGGAGATCGGCACAGTGACCACCTGGTGCCCCCCCGGCGGGATGGCCCCCAGGGCGGCATGGTTTCCCCAGCCCACGCCGTGCTGGTCTTTGACCTCCAATTTGACGCCGGCCGGGCTGGCCGCCATTCCGCCATTGGCCACATCGACCTGAAACTGGAACATCATCTTCCCCGGCTCGCACCGGCCCCACTCTTTCAGACCGAAGGTTCGGATGGTCAGGTCGGGCATTCGCCTGGCCGGCTGGAGCTTTTGCAGATCCGGTTTCTTGGATAGGGCCTCCGGCGGCCTTAGGGTCGGTTTCCCAGGCATTTCCGCCCAAACGGCGGTGGCCGTCAGCGTCAGCACCCCTAAAACCACCCAGGCGAAAGGTCTTGCTCTTGTAGTTTTCATTCTCATCATCGCCGCCCTCCCTCGTTTATTTCCGGCCATCGTTAGTGACCCCGCCATAACTCAGACCACCAGGCATTTTTCCATAATCCGTCTATTATTCTTCGTCAACATCCAAGGTAGAAAGGTTCAAATCAACGGCCGCATACCTTTACTGCCAACAGTTCCTCCTGCCAGCGGCAGAGGTCCCCCTGAAACGGGGGCAGTGATTTATCCTCCAGAGTCCCGTCTTTACCCGCGGCCAGGGCCAGAATCCCGCCGACCACGGCCGAGGCCATGGAGGTGCCGTTCAGAAAGTTGTGCCGGTCGCCCGGGATGGTGGTGAAAATGCCGGTGGCCGGGGCCAGGACCCGGACCTTGGAGGCCAGTTCGGCATTCGGGTAGGGCCGGCCCGCATCGTCCAGCCCGGCCACGGCAACGACCGCCGGATGGGAGGCCGGGAAAACCGGTTCCTTCAAAGTCGGACGGTTCCCGGCCGAGGCTGTAAAGAGGACCTTGCGCCGCCCGCCCTCGTCCAGGAGGCGGGTTAGCAGAGGGTCTTTGACCCCGGCGCCCAGGCTCAGGTTGACCACCCGGGCCTTGGACAAAAAGGCCTGGTCCAGGGCCGCGGCCACGGTGGAACTGTAGCATTCCCCTTCCGGCCGGTCTGCCGACACCTGGCGGCAAGCCCGCAGGGCCAGGATCCCGGCCTGGGGTGCGATGCCCTCGATGCCGAAGCCGTCGCTGGCGGCGGCAATGATGCCGGCCACGGCCGTGCCGTGGATCTCCCCCTGGTAGGACGAATGGGGGAAAAAATTTTTGGAGGCGGCCACCCGCCCTTTGAGGTCCCGGTGATGGATATCCACTCCCGTGTCGATCACGGCCACGGTCACCCCCCGGCCGCGGTATTTTTTGTGAACCTGGGAAAGATGCAAGACCTTGGTCACCTTCTGCAGGTCGGTCTGGGGATCGGCCAGGGTACCGAAGATATAGTCCGGCTGCGGGGAAACCACTCCCGGTTCCTTGGCCAGGGCTTCGACCAGCCCGAAGACCTCACCCTCGGTCTGAAACAGGGCCAGCCGCAAACCGATAGACTTCAGTTCCCGCACCTCCAGGAGCTTCAGGGAATATTTGCCGCCGATTTCCGCGATCCGGTTCGTCCCTCCGGGCAGTTCTTCAAATCCCACCAGAACGACCCCCGGGCGAAAAAGAGGCCGGTCGCTGAAAGAAAAATGGGACCAGGCGCTGCGGGCCACGGGCCGATTTTCGGCGTTGAAGCCCTGGACCCGCCAGCGATAAGTCCCCCCCGGGGCGAACATACCCAGACCCGGCGGCGGAACCGCATAAGACGGACCCTTGGCATAGGCGGAGAAGACCGGTTTTTCCCCTCCCTCCGCAAAGGCCTCGAGCAGGTAATTTTGGACCCCGGGGACCGGTTTCCAGTCAAAATGGAAGGGACTGTAATCAAGTTCCGCCTTGTTTTCGGGCGCCCCCAGCAGGATAGTCGGCTCTTCCCGATGCTCCCGCGACGTAACGAAATAGAGGGCTTTGGGCAGGGTCTCCCGCAGGACCGGCGCGGTGAGGACCAGTTGCACCTGGTGGGTACCGATGTCGAAGGTCGGCAGGGCCGGGATTTCCGGACTTTTCAGGGTGATTGTCTGCCCGGAATTGAGGAACTGGTTCACGTAGCCGAGGACCCGCCCGTCCACGGTCCAGTAGCCCTGCAGCAGTCCGCTGCCCTGAAAGCCGATATCCGCATAAGCCAGCAGGCCCGGCGCATTACGGTCCACCGTGATTTCGGGCCTGCGGTTGTCGAAATAGAGGTTCAGATAACGGACATCCAGGCCGCTGACGGGAGCAGCGATCTGAATGGAGACCACGGCGATCAGGTTGCCGTTGAAAACCCTTTGAAAAAGGAATTGATTGGTTTTCCGGGAAAGGATTTTTTCTATGAGCGGGGCCGACAGGGTGATCGTTTCCTGGATCCGGCCGGAGCCGTTCTGGATGGATCCCTGCAGCGCGGCCCCGGTCGTTTCCATGGTCTCGCCGGCGGCGATGAAGAAGCCCGGCCCGGAAGTCACAGGAAGGTTGCAGGCCCCGCTCCCGGAAAAATGATAGACGACCTGCTGCGTTCCGCCGCTCCTCGGCACGGTAAGGGACGGAGGATCGGTCCGGACCTGGACGGCAGGGAGGATGACTTCCAGCAGATAATTTTTCCGCGAAAGGGTCTTCCCGGACTGGAGCTGGACCATGAGGGGAAATTTCCCGGCCGCTGTCGGGGTCCCGGAGATAAACCCGGACGGGTCCAGACGCAACCCCGACGGAAGGGACCCGGCGCTCAAGCTGAAAAGGACGGGAGGGGCCGCCCCTTCCACCTTGATCATAAAACTGTAGGGTACCCCGACCATCCCGGCCGGCAGGGAATCGGGCCAGCGCAGGGCCGGGGCGGCCGGCAGGGTGGTGTCCGGCACCAAAGGCGCCGGGGCGCCGGGAGCCGCTCCGGCCGGCGGAACCGTCACCCCCGGCCCTTCGGCCACGCCGGGACGAAGGGTTACCCCTTCGATGGTCAGGGCCAGGCGTGCCGGGCTGATCTGGTATTGTTTTTCGCAAGCCGGGTCCTTGGCCTTGACCACGACCAGATACTGGCCCGGCTTGCCGTATTTGTATTTCCGGTTGTAGAGGCAGCCGGAACCGGTGACGAAGTCACATTTGCCCAAATCGGTCCAGGAAGGTCCGTCGCCGTAGTTGATCTGCCAACCACAGGGCGGAGGATTGAAGATGTTTACGGTGAAGGTGATTTCCTGATTGACCTGGCCCGGATTGGGTGCGGCGGAAACCTGAATTTGCGGCCGGGGGGACTGGGTCAGGTTGACGGCCGCTGCGGGGAGCGAACTCAGCAGTTGGGAAACGAGCAGTAACAGCAGGGTTATGAATTTCATTTCGATTATTTACCCGGAAATCCCGTTTATCGCGGCATGGTTCGCCCTCGGCGGTCCGTCAAAAATTCCTCTCTGCGGTTAAGGCATCATTGTTGAACCCAACAGGCCCCATACGATCATTGGGCCATATAGGAGGTCTGACCGCAATTATCCTCTTCGTTGGTCTCTGTATTTCGATGATTGGGATCCACGCAACCTTTGAAAAAATGGCGCTCACCATGGGGGACGATCAATTCCTTGGCCACTTCAAAGGAAACTCCCGACTTTAACGCCGGAACGGGAAAGAAACCGAGAAACTTATTGTATTGTCCTTCCTGGTAACCCATTTTAATTTCTACCCCGGAGGCATCTGAAAAAACCTCCGGATTGGATGATTCCATTTTCACGGTCACTTTCACGGTAATCCGGTGAGCGCTGCCCTGCTGTCCGATTTTATTGGTGGCTACCCCCACAACCTTCAGGTTGTAAGGACCGGAGGGGGTCGGGGTGCGGGATGAGCGCGAG
>JALOOY010000261.1 GCA_025454185.1 Thermodesulfobacteriota bacterium | reverse complement strand
CTATTCAATCGGTGAGGAGGTAGCAAGGCATGGATAAGAAACTCGGCGTTTATATTTGTGAAGGTTGCGGGATCGGCGAATCCCTGGACATAGCGGCCCTGAAAAAAGTGGCCACCAAGGAATTCAAGGCCCCGGTCTGCAAAAGCCATCCCTGGCTTTGCGGGGCCGAAGGCCTGGAAATGATCAAGGCCGACCTGACCAATGAGGGGGTCAATACCTTGAGTCTGGTAGCCTGCTCGCCCCGGGTCAAGACGGACGAGTTCGAGTTCGGCCCGGTGCTGCTGGACCGGGTCAATGTGCGGGAGCAGGTGGCTTGGGTCCTGCCGGCCGGGGATGAAGACACCCAGATGATGGCCGAGGACCAGATGCGGCTGGGTTTGATCAAACTCCAGAAATCCGAACCGCCCACGCCCTATCAGGCGGAAAATCTCAGCAATACCGTGCTGGTGGTAGGCGGCGGGATCACCGGCATGAACGCGGCCCTGGGCGCGGCCCAGGCCGGCTATCCGGTGCTCTTGGTGGAACGGGAACCCGCCCTGGGCGGATTTATGAACAAGATGAACAAGCGCCTGCGCCCCCCTTATAAGGAACTCAAACCGGTGGACCTGGAAGGCCAGGTCCAGGCCATCGAAGCCGAACCCAATATCAAGGTCTTCACCTCGGCCCAGGTCGAAAAACTGGCCGGCGGCCCCGGTATCTTCGATGTGACCATTTCCCAGAACGGCTCCTCGGTGACCGAACGGGCCGGGTCCGTGGTCATGGCCACGGGCTGGAAGCCCTACGACGCCAATAAGCTGGAGCACCTCGGTTACGGTAAGTTTCCGAACGTGATCACCAACGTCCAACTGGAAGAAATGGCCAAGAGCGGCAAGATTACCCGGCCCTCGGACGGCCAGGAAGTCAAAAACGTCCTCTTCATCCAGTGCGCCGGCTCCCGCGATGAAAACCATCTGCCTTACTGCTCCTCGGTCTGCTGCCTGGTCTCCCTGAAACAGGCCACCTATGTCCAGGAGCAGAACCCGGAGGCCTCGGTCTATATTTTGTACAAGGATATGCGTACGCCCCACCAGAGCGAGGATTATTACCGCAAGGTGCAGCGCGACGGCGGCATTTTCATCCGGGGCGAACTGCTGGGGCTGACCGAAGGGGGCGCGGGCCTGACTGCCGAAGCCAACGACGTCCTGTTGAACGAAAAGGTCCTGCTCGAGGACCTGGACTTGGTGGTCCTGGCCGTAGGTATGGTGCCCACCACGGTGGAGGAAATGGCCCTGAACCTGGATTACCGCCAGGGACCTCAGTTGCCTTTGAACAAATACGGATTTCCGGATTCTAATTTTATCTGCTTTCCCTACGAAACCCAGCGGACCGGCATCTATGCGGCCGGCTGCGTGCGGGCCCCCATGGAAACCGCCCTGGCCGCGGAAGACGCCACCGGGGCCGCCCTCAAGGGCATTCAGGCCATCGAATCCACGGCCATCGGGGCCGCCACCTTCCCGCGTTCCGGCGACATGACCTACCCGGAATTCTTCATGTCCCGCTGCACCCAGTGCAAGCGCTGCACCGAGGAATGCCCCTTCGGGGCCATCAACGAGGACGAGAAGGCCAACCCCATCCCCTTTACCACCCGCTGCCGCCGCTGCGGCACCTGTATGGGGGCCTGTCCGGAGCGGATCATCTCCTTCAAGAATTACTCGGTGGACATGATCGGGTCCATGATCAAGGGGATCGAAGTGCCCGATGCCGACGAAGAGAAACCCCGAGTCATCGTCCTGACCTGCGAAAACGACGCCTATCCGGCCCTGGACATGGCCGGCATCAACCGCATTCCCATCGATCCCTTCTTCCGTTTCATTCCGGTGCGCTGCCTGGGTTCGGTCAACCTGGTCTGGATCGCCGACGCCCTGGCCAAAGGCATCGACGGGGTGCTGCTGCTGGGCTGCCGCAAGGGCGACGATTACCAGTGCCATTTCGTGAAGGGCAGCGAGCTGGCCAGCACCCGGATGGAAAAAATCTCCGAAACCCTGGGCCGCCTGGCCCTGGAACCCGAACGGGTGACGGTGGAGGAGGTCTCTATCATGGATTACGAGAAGCTGCCCCAGATCCTGAAGGCCTTTATGGACCGGATCAAAGAAATGGAACCGAATCCGTACAAGGGATTCTAGGGCAAAACAATAAAAGCTGATATTTTTAGCGCTAAATAACCAGGTATACAGATAGTAAGAACGATAGAATCTATTTGTGGCCCTTAGGTCTTGCTTTGGGTCGTCATGCCGGACTCGATCCGGCATCCAGGTAACGCGAGACCTTTACTATCCTGGATTCCGGCCTACGCCGGAATGACTACCTCTGCGAACGAACCCTTATTTTCATGCTTCTTGGGTGCTCGACTCGAGCATGGAGGTTTAGTTCGAAAACAAATGAACATCGAACATCGAACTTCCAACATCGAACATCGAAATTTTAGATTTTTACCTCTGGGGTTGCGCGAACCATTTGAAGAGCCCTGGAAGTGAGAATCTAAGGGAAGGACAGACTATGGAACAGGTAGTGGGACCCAAAGCCGGATCGGGAGGCCATTCGGGGAAAGCCTATGACCAATCGTTTGCCCGCGAGGTTTACCAGAAGGTGGATGCGGGGGACGAGATTAAAATGTGCATGCAATGCGGCGTCTGTGCCGCCTCCTGCCCCCTGAAGGAAAAGATGGATTATTCGCCCCGGAAGATCTTTACCCTGATCCGGGCCGGCAAACGCGAGGCCGTCTTGAGCAGTCAGGCCATCATGCTCTGCACTTCCTGCTATAGCTGCAAGGTCCGCTGCCCCCGCAAGGTGCCGGTGGTGGATGTCATGCACGGCCTGGCCCATTACGCCCTGCGTCAGGGGTATAAACCCCGGGAAGAAACCGCCCTATTCGGCCAGAAGTTTTGGGACAATATCTACCGGCTGGGCCGGATCGATGAAAAGGACGTGGCCCAGCGCTACTTTCTGGGCCACGGCTTGGGGGCGGGGATCAAACTGATGCTGGAAAACAAGGACATGGGATTGGGCATGCTGCTCAAGAAACGGATGAAGCTCCTGCCCGAGCGACCGATCAAAAACATCAAATCCCTGAAGAAAATGCTCGACAAGGCCAAAGCACTGGGGAAAGGAGGCGCCGCCTGATGAATTATTTCCTCTATCAAGGTTGTTCGTTGGAGGCCAGCGGGGTCCATTACATGGTTTCCCTGGAAGCAGTGGCCAAGGTGCTGGGAATCTCGTTCAAGGAAATCGAGGACTGGAACTGCTGCGGCGCCAGCATTTCCTACGTGGGCGGCAACGAGCTGTCCGTGGAGGTCCTGGCGGCCCGTAACCTGGCCCTGGCCGAAGCCCAGGGCGGGATGGACATCGTGGCCCCCTGCAGCTCCTGTTATATCGTTCTGAACAAGGTCAATCACAAGCTGCAGGAAAAGCCCGACCTGCTGGCCAAAGTCAACGAAGTGCTGGCCGAAGGAAATTTGAAGTACAGCGGGAAACTGAGGGTCCGGCACCTCCTGGATGTCCTCTACCACGACGTCGGCGTCGACAAGATCAAGGCCGCGGTCAAGAAGCCGTTGACCGGGATCAACGTGGCCGGGTACGTGGGCTGCCAGACCGTGCGTCCCTTCGGGGAATACGACAGCATCGAAAAACCGGTGATCCAGGACCGGCTGATCGAGGCCATCGGAGCCACGGCCGTGCCCTTCCCCAAGAAGATGCGCTGCTGCGGGTCCGGTCTGTTCCTGACGGAACTGGAGGCCTGCTACGAACTGGCTCGGGCCATCCTGGAAGACGCCCAGGCCAACGGCGGCCAGATTATATCCACGGCCTGCCCCATGTGCCAGATGAACCTGGAGGCCTATCAGAAGCGGATGAATAAGGCCCTGGGGACCAATTTCAACATTCCCGTGGTCTTCATCACCCAGTTGATGGCCCTGGCCTTCGGCCTTTCCAAGAAAGAGGCGGCCCTGGACCGGCTGCTGATTTCGGCCGATGCCGTGTTGAAAGCGGCCTAAGCGTTACGTTTTTTTATCAAAAAACCCTCTTCCGATCCGGAAGAGGGTTTTTTTATAATGATATTATTGCCTTGTCAATTATTGACATTGGTGGTCCGGCCGATTATGTTTTTAATAAATTCTAATATCCAAGGAAGGTAAGCTATGAACATCGATGAGACCAAAACCATCTGTCCCCATTGCGGGCAGAAGATGAA
>JALOOY010000260.1 GCA_025454185.1 Thermodesulfobacteriota bacterium | reverse complement strand
AATTTTCCATCCTTAGGATAATATGGTCGAAGCGATCCACACGTCGGTCCCGGGGCGAGCCCGGTACCGGGTCGGTGGACTTTACCGCTCGGAGGGTCTTAAACAGTACCTGACCGACCACCTGAAACAAGACGGAGCAGTGTATTCATTTTCGGTCAACGTTCTGACCGGAAATGTTCTCGTTCGTTTCAACGGTCACCGGACGGCAACGGAACTGGGTGGCTTCCTCCAGAACCTGGTCAGCAATTTCCAGGAGCACAACGGGATAAAGGAAGGCCAGCGAAGAAAGACCGGCCTTTATCCCGTATTTTTCCCTCAACAACAATCCCCTGATCGTAAACCCGTAACTTCCGAAGCGGAACTTCGCCATCCCCTGGCCCCGGTCTTCAGTCAAAAAACAAAGACCAGCCCCAGGAAAGTCCGCCAACTGGTGGTCCATTCCGAAGATCAGCCGGCCCAGTCCTGGCATCTGCTGGAAGCCCATGACCTGTTGGAGCAGCTCGAATCCCATTCGGCCGCAGGGTTGAGTAGGAGCGAGTCGCTGGCCCGCCTGAAGAAGTTCGGCCCCAACGTCCTGCCGGAATCCGTGCCCCGCTCGAACTTCAGCATCTTCATCGACCAGTTCAAATCCCTGCCGGTGGCCCTGCTGGGGGTGGCGGCCGGTATTTCCCTGGCCACCGCCGGGATCGCCGACGCCGTGGTGATCGCCGCCGTGGTGACGATCAACGCCGTCATCGGCTACGTCACGGAAAGCCAGGCCGAAAGGACCATTCATTCCCTGAAGACCCTGGTCCGTCCCCAGGCCCTGGTAGTCCGGGACGGGGCGGCGGAAGAAATTCCGGCCGAAGAGGTAGTCCCGGGGGACGTGCTGGTCCTGCGGCCGGGGACCTATGTCACCGCCGACGCCCGGCTGATCGAGGCCCACCATCTGACCATCGATGAATCGGCGCTGACCGGGGAGAGCCTCCCGGTCCCCAAGAACACGGAGAGAATCCTGGTAGATGAGCCGGACCGGGACGAGAAGCCGGAGATCCTGACGGAGGTGCCCCTGGGCGACCGGACCAACATGGTCTACATGGGCACTCTGGTCACCGGCGGGCAGGGGCTGGCCCTCGTGGTGGCCACCGGCCGGTTTACCGAGATCGGGCAGATACAGCTCTTGGTGGGGGAAGCGCAGACCCCGGAAACCCCGATGGAAAAACAGCTCAACGCCATGGGCAGCCAACTGGTGCTGATCTCCGGGGCGGTCTGCGGGCTGGTGTTCGTCATCGGGCTGCTGCGGGGCCATGGCTTTCTCCAGATGCTGAAAAGCTCCATTTCCCTGGCCGTGGCGGCTGTACCGGAGGGGCTGCCCACCGTGGCCACCACCACCCTGGGGCTGGGGCTGCGGCGCATGCGCAAATATAACGTCCTCATCCGGCACCTGGAAGCGGTGGAGACCCTGGGCTCGGTCCAGACCATCTGCATGGACAAGACCGGCACCCTGACCCTGAACCGTATGTCCGTGGTGATGATCAACGTGGGCATGCGGCGGGTTCTGCTCGAAAAGGATATGTTCAAACAAGGCGGGGAGGTCCTCAATCCCTACGTCTGGCCGGAACTGCTGCAACTCATCCAGGTCTCCGCCCTCTGTAACGAAAGCGAGGTCACCCCGATCATCCCCGACCCCGACTTTTACCAGCAAAAGGCCAAGGAGGTGCAGGGCAAGGGCCTGGCTGTGTTCCAGAACGGGCACGTGTTGGTCAGCGGCTCGCCCACGGAAAACGCCCTGATTCACATGGCCCTGGCCGCCGGGGTCAACATCCCCAGCCTGCGGGAGCAGTTCCCCCTGGAAAAGACGGCGTTGCGCACGGAAACCCGCAGCTACATGATCACCCTGCACGGAAGCTCTCAGGATGGCCGGCGGGTGGCGGCGGTCAAGGGGAGCCCCCCGGAGGTCCTGGCCCTGTGCGATTTCTGGCTGCGCGACGGGGAACGGATGCCCCTCACCGAGGAAGACCGGCTGGAACTGGAAATGGAGAACGAGCGCCTGGCCGGCAAGGCCCTGCGGGTCCTGGCCGTGGCCTATGCCTTACTGTCGAACGGGGAGGATTTTCTGGACAATCCCGATGCGGTCGGGAGCCTTACCTGGCTCGGGCTGGTGGGCATGGGCGACCCGGTCCGGGACGGGGTGAAGGAACTGATCGGCCAGTTTCACACGGCGGGGATCGATACCATCATGATCACCGGCGACCAGTCGGCCACTGCCTACGCCATTGGAAGGTCTCTGCGGTTGAACCGTGGGGAAGATCTGGAGATTTTGGATTCCAGCAACCTGGCCACCCTGCAGCCGGACCTGCTGGAGGCCCTGGCGGAAAAGGTCCAGGTTTTCGCCCGGGTCAGCCCGGCCCACAAGCTCCAGATCGTCCAGGCCCTGCAGCGGGCCGGCCGGGTGGTGGCCATGACCGGCGACGGGATCAACGACGGCCCGGCCCTCAAAGCGGCCGACATCGGGGTGGCCATGGGCCGTTCCGGGACCGACGTGGCCCGGGAAGTGGCCGACGTGGTCCTGGAGGACGACCGGCTGGAAACCATGATCGTGGCGGTCAAGCAGGGCCGGACCATCTACAACAATATCCGCAAGTCCCTGCATTTTCTGCTGGCCACCAACCTGAGCGAAATCATGGTGGTCTTTACCTCCCTGGCCGCCGGGCTGGGCGAGCCGCTGAACGCCATGCAGCTCCTCTGGATCAACCTCATTTCGGACATCTTTCCCGGCCTGGCCCTGGCCCTGGAACTGCCGGAGCCCGACGTGCTGAGCCGGCCGCCCCGGGACCCGCGGGAGCCGATCGTCCGCCGGGAGGATTTCAAAAAGATCATGATCGAAGCGGGGGTCCTGTCCGCCGGGACCATGGCGGCCTACGGCTACGGCCTGGCCCGCTACGGACGGGGTCCCCAGGCCAACACCCTGGCCTTTCTGAGCCTGAGCGCCGGGCAGCTCCTCCACGCCTTCAGTTGCCGCTCCGACCGCCTCGGCCTTTTGTCCAAAGAGAAGCTGCCGCCCAACCGCCTGTTGACCCAGGCCGTGGCCGGTTCACTGCTCCTCACTGGGGCCACACTGTTCGTCCCCGGCCTCCGTTCTCTGTTGCAGACTTCCCCGGTCGGGGTGTTTGACGGCCTGGTGGTCGCCGGCACGGCCGTGGCGCCGCTTTTGATCAATGAAACAGCCAAAAATTCTCAATTTTTGGCTGGAGAAGATAAGCACCATGAACGTCAAAACCTAAAATATATATAGGAGGTTTCATGAAAGAGGATTTCGTCTTCATGTCCGAATCGGTCACCGAGGGACATCCCGACAAGCTCTGCGACCAGATCAGCGACGCCCTGGTGGATCACTTCCTGCAGCAGGACCCCTTTTCGCGGGTCATCGCCGAGTGCGCCGTGGCCACGGCCATCCTCTTTATTGCCGCCCGCTTCGAATCCAGCGCCACCGTAGATTTCCCGGGGGTGGCCCGCAAGGTGTTGAACCAGATCGGCTACGAACACCAGGCCTTCAACGCCAAGACCTGCAGCATCATCACCAGCCTCAAGGAACTGCCGCCCGAAGACCAGACCTACTTCAACGAGGCCAGGCTCACGGAAGAGGAGATGGACCGCATCCTCATCAGAAACCAGGTAAACATCTTCGGCTTCGCCTGCAACCAGACCGCAGCCCTGATCCCGCTGCCGCTCTGGCTGGCCCACAAACTGGCCCGGCGCCTGACTTCCGTGAGGCTCCAGAAGGCGCTGCCTTACCTGTCGCCCGACGGGAAGACCCAGGTGGGGGTGGAGTACCGCCAGGGCCAGCCGGCACGCATTTACAGCGTCACGGTCATCGCCAGCCAGAAGGCCGGTCCCCAGTCCGGAGGCCCCGACCTGAAAAAGCTGGCCGCCGACATCCGCGAGGCGGTGGTGGGGCCGGTATTTCAGGACGAAGAGATCAAGCCGGACGAGAAGACCCGCATCTTCATCAACCCCGACGGACCCTTTCTGATCGGCGGGCCGGCCGTCCATTCCGGCCTGACCGGGCGCAAGACGGCCATCGACACCTACGGGGAATACGCCCGTCACAGCGGGGCGGCCCTGAGCGGCAAGGACCCCCTGCGCATCGACCGTATCGGGGCTTACGCGGCCCGCTATGCGGCCAAGAACGTGGTGGCCGCCGGGCTGGCCCGGGAGTGCGAGGTGCAGCTCACCTACACCATCGGCCT
>JALOOY010000259.1 GCA_025454185.1 Thermodesulfobacteriota bacterium | reverse complement strand
TGAAAAAAAGACGAACATCCAACATTCAACATCGAACAGCCAACCTCGAATTACTAAAACGCAGGGCAGGCGCCCCTATGAAAACTTGCGGCAATAAGGACACAGCCCCGCGAAACGCGGGACTGTGCTGCATTCAGAAATTCGATGTTGAATGTTCGATGTTCGGTTATCGTATTAAATCCTAATGAAGGGATCCTCTATGAAACCTAAACGACAGAAGATTGGTGAAATGGTCATGATGGGCAACGAGGCCATGGCCCGGGGCCTGCTCGAGGCGGGCGTTCAGTGCGCCACCTCCTATCCCGGGACTCCGGCCTCGGAGATCCTGGAGGCGGTGATCCGCTTTCGCAACCAGGAAAAAATCCCCATTTTCGCCGAATGGGCCGTCAATGAAAAAGTGGCCTTCGAACAGGCCCTGGCCCAGAGCTACCTGGGGCGGCGGTCGGCCGTCTCCATGAAACAGGTGGGGCTGAACGTGGCCTCCGATCCCTTGATGAGCGCCGCCTATATCGGAGTCAAAGGCGGGTTCGTGATCATTGCGGCCGACGACCCCGGGCCCAAGAGTTCCCAGACCGAGCAGGACAGCCGCTTTCAGGCCTGGTTCGCCAAGATTCCGGTCCTGGACCCCAGTTCTCCCCTGGAGGCCAAGGAGATGATTGGCCGGGCCTTCGAACTCTCGGAAAAATATGCCATCCCGGTGTTGATCCGCCCTACCACCCGGGTCTGCCATGCCCGGCAACCTATCCCCCTGTATCCCATACCGGCCCCCCAGAAAGAGGCCGCTTTCGACCGTAACCCCTCGCGCTGGGCGGCCACGCCGGGATTCCGCTTTATTCTTCACAAAGAATTGAATCAGAAACTGGAGCAGGCGGCCGAAGAAAATCCGGTCCTCCGGAACTGGAAGGCCGATACGGAAAAGAAACCCCTGGCCATCGTGGCTTCCGGCGTCCCCTACGCCCTGGCCCACGATGTGCTTCTGGATCAAAAGGCCCTGGGGCAGGTGCCCCTGTTCAAGATCGATCAGCCCTATCCCCTGCCGGTCAAGGCCCTGCGGAAAATTCTGAAGCCCTATAAGACCGTATTGATCCTGGAAGAAACCTACCCGGTGATCGAACTGCAGTTGGCCGACGGTCTGAAATTGCGCGGGCGCCGGGATGGGTCCATACCGGCCGAAGGCGAATTGACCCCGGACATCGTCCACCGCCTCCTGGGGGAGCTGCTGGGCTGGGAGGGCGGAAAGGAATTGACGCCGGAGCCCAAGGGACGACGCCCCACGCTCTGCGCCGGCTGCCCGCACCGCTCGGCCTTCTGGGCCATCAAAAAAACGTTTCCCAAGGGCCTCTATCCCGGGGACATCGGCTGTTACACCCTGGGCATGAACATGGGTGTAGTCGATACCTGCCTGTGCATGGGGGCCAGCATCACCACCGCCACCGGGCTTTTCCAGGGATTTCAGTACAGCGAGCAGGAAATCCCGCCCATTGTGGCCACCATCGGGGATTCCACTTTTTTCCATGCCGGCCTGCCGGCCCTGGTCAACGCCGTGCATCAGAAGGCCCGTTTTATCCTGGTCATCCTCGACAATTCCACCGTGGCCATGACCGGCGGGCAGCCGGCCCCCAACCTGGCTACCCTGTCGGACGGGCGTCCGGCCGTGCCGATCGATTTGAAAGGCATGGTCAAGGCCTGCGGCGTGGAATTCATCGGGGAGGCGGACCCCTATGATTTTGAACAAATGACGAAGGTCCTGAAAGAGGCCGGGGAGTACAGCAAGCAGGAGGGGAGTACCGTGGCGGTGGTCATTGCCCGCCACCCTTGCCTGGTATACGGCAAGCACCTTTTACTCGAGAAAAAGGCGGGCCGGGTCTTTATCCCGGAAGAAGAGTGCGACGGCTGCGGGGTCTGCGTGACCCAGTTCGACTGCCCGGCCATAACTCAGGAGGCCCGAAAGATGCCGGCCCGGATCCTGGAGGAATTTTGCACTGACTGCGGGACCTGCCTGTCTGTCTGTCCTAAAAAACATATTCGTCGGGAGGCCTCATGAAAAAGCAAGTAGTGATCGTTGGAACGGGCGGGCAGGGGGTGCTTTTCGTGACCCGGGTGATCGTGGAAGCGGCCTTTGTTTCCGGGTGGCCGGTCATCTCCTCCGAGACGCACGGCATGGCCATGCGCGGCGGATCGGTTGTCTCCCTGGTCAAGATCGGGAAGTACCTGAGCCCGGCCGTTGAACAGGGCCAGGCGGACGTCTTGCTGGGCCTGACGCCGGAAGAGGCCCAGGCCTACAGTTATTACCTGAAACCGAGAGGGATTCAGGTAATCAATGCCAAGGAAAACGGGAAAGGGACGGTCGACGCCGAAGGGATTGCCCGAAAGATGGGCCAGCCACGGTCCGGCAACATGATCTTCCTGGGCTATGCCGCCCGTCAGGCCAAGCTGGGGCTGGAGTACGAAAAGTATCTGGAAGCGATCGAGCGGTTGTCCCCGGCCCGTTTCCGTGAGCAGAATCGGACCGGATTTCGGGCGGGATACGAACTGGATGCCGGCCGGGCAAGGTAATAGGGCAATAAGGACCGAACATCGAACATCGAACGTCCAACATCCAACATTGAATTGCGGTAATATAGTGTTCTGTTATTATTTTTTATGGTTCGCGGGTGCACGCCCCGCGCATGGGGCTTAATCCGAAGTCAAAACTACGAATATCGAATGTTGAACGTCGAAGTAATTGCAGACAATAATTCGGAATTCGATAGGCAGTGTTCAACATTCGATATTCGTTTTATTGGGGGTCCCTTTCGGAGGGCTGGCGCAGCGGCTGCAAAGCCAGTACGATTTCTTCCCCGAAGTTTTGCTTCTGCCAATTCCGCAACTCCGGGAGCCGATCCAGTTCTTCGGGCCGGACCGGGTTGAGGATGGCTATCTGTTCGATGCCGGCGTTGTTGAGCAGCAGACCCGGTTCCAGTTGTAGTTCCCCGGCCCTCGTCTCCCGCCACTGTTTGAGGGCCTTGACCCGTGGACCCACCGCTGCCGGAACCGGGGGTTTGCGGGAGCGGGGAAAACGGGGGAGGTCGTCGGCGGGCTTTTCCAGGCCCCGACGAACGGCCTCGATCAGCCCCTCGCCCAGGCGATCGATCATCTTGGTGCTCAAGCCTTTGATGCCCTGCAACTGATCCAGAGATTCCGGTTTTCTTGAAACCAGCTCCTTAAGCGGATCGGCCCCCATTATTTTGAAGACCGGACGGTCCCGGGCTTCGGCCCGTTCCTGGCGGAAGGCCAGGAGCTGTTCCAGAATGGCCAGCGAGCGGGGGTCCATTTCCCGGGCCCCCTTGAAGCGCAGGAACAATGGGCCCGCATGGGGCGGCTGGGGTCGGACCCGGCAAAGCCACTCCCCCTCTTCCCTGACCCACTCCCGTCTGCCCAGCAGGGTCAGGTTTTCCTCCAAAGACCGGGCCAGAGGTATCAGATAGGCCACGTCGGCCGCGGCGTATTCCAGCATGGGCGGTGTCAGGGGTCTTTTCGACCAGTCGGTGCGCTGATACTTTTTATCCAATTGAATTTGAAAATGACTGCCCAGCAGGGCTTCCAAACCGGTTTCCCGTCGCCCCAGGAAGCGGGCGGCCATTTCGGTATCGAAAAGATTCCGGACCGTGATCCGGAAATCCCGGTACAGGGAACGGATATCATAATCGGCGCCGTGAAAGATTTTGCGGATCTGGGGGGCCTCAAAGATCGGACCCAGGGACGAACAGTCGGGGATCTGCAACGTGTCCACCAGATAATGGCCAACGCCGTCGCCGATCTGGAGCAGGCATACTTTTTCCTGATAGTGGTAGAGGGAATCGGCCTCCAGGTCGACGGCCAGGCTTTCCACGCGGGCCAGGGCCGCAGCCAGGTCTTGCAACGCTTCCGTGGTATCGATCAAGCGGTATGAAGTCAGGGGGGGGTTCATTATTGGAAAATGTCCTATTCGTCTATTAGGGCCGCCCGCCCTTTCGGTCAGGGCCAAAAGACCATAGCACAAAAAAAGATCCCTGGCCAGTCCTAACCTTCATCTTGGGCTTGATATTTGGCAGCAAAAGGGATAGAAATAAAAACGGTAATCAGACTCCCCTGAGCCGATGGCATCATCAAATCCATTGCAACCCTTTCGGACACTGAAGGATTAGAGGGTGGAAATCAAGTCCATCCGGAACGTGAACCGTTTCCGGCGTATTGCCTGGGTCCTGGTCAAATA
>JALOOY010000258.1 GCA_025454185.1 Thermodesulfobacteriota bacterium | reverse complement strand
AATACCTGCGGTTTGATCTGTTTCAATTTTTCGCTGTCGAATATTTCCACCAGTTGCAGCAGCCGCTTTACGTTGGCGTCCGTATCGACGATAATGATGTAATTGATCTTGGGCACATCCACGATCACCGCGTTGGTGGAGAGGAAGGGGGTCAGCACCCGGACCATTTCCGAGGAGGGGATGAATTTCAAGGGCACGACCTGCAATAACCCCAGGCCGGCGATGGTTATTTTTTCCGGTTCCCGGCCGATCCCCACCTGGGCCGGTTCCCGGGGCATATCGGCGATGGGGATGATCCGGTACAATCCGCCTTCTTCCACCACCCCGATCCCGTTCAAACGCAGGATCACCTCCATGAGAGGCATCACGTCTTCCCGGGCCACCGGCGATACTGAACGGAAATTGACCCGGCCCTTCACCTTGGGGTCGATGATGTAATTCACCCGCAATACCCCGCCGAAAATGGTCTGAATGACCGAGAAGACATCGGCGTCGTCGAAATTGAAGCTCACTTCACCCCGCTTGGCCGGCCCCCTGGGGGCGGAAGGCTGGCCGGCCGGGGGCGGAACGGTCGAAGGGCGCATACGGGCCGGAGCGGGGAAGGGGGGCGGCGTAGTGGGGGTTACCGCCCCAGAGGGTACCGTAGGCGCCGGGGGAGGGGGGGCGCCATTATTCGTAACCGGGCTTTGACCCGGGACCGCCGGGGTGGGCGGAGCCGGCAAAGAGACCGACCCGGTGCCGGTTGCCGGGGGGGTGGCACCGTTCAGGTTCTGCGCTTCGGCCGATGGGACCGGTCCGTTGGTCTGCGCCGAAGAGGCCGGGAGCGGTGCCGCTGTATCGGGAGCCGTATCCGGGGCGGCCGGCACGGCCTGGATGGTTTGCCCGGTATTGGCGGCCTCGGAAACCAGATAAGGGGCCCGGGCGCCGGCAGGAGGCGGGGTCAAGGCCGGACGCGCCGGCGCCGGAAAGGGGGAAAGCCCCGGGCCACCGGGCGCATTTCCGGTAGAAACAGGACGGGGGCCGTGATTGATTTGAATCGGGCCGGCCATCTGGGTCAGCAGACGGTTGGTGTCAGCCGCCGGCGGCTGATGGGTTGGTCCTTCATCCGCCGCCCTCCCGGGGCCGCCCGCAAACAGCACCAATGCTGTGGCCGCCGTCAGGATCAGAAGAAGACTGCAGAATCCCCTGTTGGAACGACTATTCATTGGCTTCAGGCCTTGCTTGTTCCACGTTTGAAGTTGATTATTCCCGGTGTTCCGGCAATCTACCGGACCGCCCCCCCCTCGGATCTTTTACCTGGGATAGGGGCCAAAGCGATAATTTTAAAGAAATAAAGATAATTACACAACTAAAAAATTTTTCGACCGGACCGGGGCCGGCCGCCCTTGTTTTTTCCTTGGAGTCTTGTTATCCTGTGAAAGTTAATTGGGGGTTTACCGCTGTCAGGAAATGAGGAAATCGATGAAAATGGACATTTGTTCCGAGAAGAAGCGCCGGGGTTTTACGCTGGTGGAACTATTGGTGGTTATGGTCATTATCGGCCTGCTGGCCGCGCTGGTAGCGCCCCGTCTCTTCCCCAAGTTGGGGAAAGGGAAACAGGCGGCCGCCAAGGCCCAGATCGAGTTGCTCGGTCAGGCCCTGGACCAATACCGTCTGGACGTCGGTGCCTATCCCAACACCCAGGAGGGGCTGAAAGCCCTGATGACCAATCCGGGGGTGGAAAAGTGGGAGGGACCTTACCTGAAGAAAAACCTGCCTTTGGACCCCTGGGGCAAGGAATACCTCTATCAAAGCCCGGGGACGCACGGAGAGTTCGATCTCTATTCCTATGGTCGTGACGGCAAGCCGGGCGGGGAGGGCGAAGACGGCGATATTGGAAACTGGGAATAACCGGCGGGGTCCTGATAGAGATTATTTCATGATCAGCGGCAGAAAAAGCTGATCGTTCCACCACAGGCAGCCCGCGCATACCTTGAAGCGGTCCGCCGTACAAACCTGAGAACGCTCAACCAGGCCCCCCAACTTGAAAATCTCTTCGTCAGCGATGGTGACAGCACTGTTGCGGTAGGCGACCCCGCTGATCAGGTTGCCCCCGTCCCGCCAGCCGCCTCCATTGACCTCAAAGTAAAGCGTGGATGGGGACACCTGTCCGCCAGGGAGGACGCCCGCTACCAGCCAGAGTTGCGGCTGGGTTCCGCTGTTTAACCGCTGTGTGTAGCCCATGCCCCAGCGGGTGGCGGGCAGGGGGCCTAAATCGGCGTTCTCTCCGCGCAGGGCATTGCCGGCCGTAAGGTCATAACATTGGGTGGAACTCAAGGGAGTCTCCTGACTGTAGTAGGTATTGATCCCCCCCGCCACGCAGAGCATCTTGTGGTTGTCTCCAGGGCGCTTGAAGACGAAGGCGGCATGGAGTTTGCGGGAAGTGGATAAGTTGGTCAGGTTCGACAGCCAGCGATTATTGACCGGGTCGTAGACATGGACGGTGGAGCGGGTGTTCTGGTTGGGCAAGTCGGGGGACCCCCCGCCGCCGGTTAGATAGCACAGGTTGGCTTCCGGATCATAGGCCCAGGCCGGTCCGAAGACCCCTGGGTAAGGTCCGCCGGGGGACTCCTGCCTCACGGTGGGCGGACTGGCCGCCATATCGAAAGACCAGAGGCCTTGGAACCCAGGGGTGGCCAGGTCCCCGTAAAAAAATACCTTGGAGCCGTGTTGACAACCGGACCGGGCATAATTGTCCAGATTCAGACCGCTGTCGTTTTGGATCGGAGTTACAATCGACCACTGCCGGCTGGCCGAATCGTAGGCCCGGACCGTGGAATCCCCCTTGCCGGCGATGGACCAGACCTTTCCGCCGTACGTTCCGGCCACGATATCCTGACGGCAGTATTCCGGTTCCGACGGTATCTGGTCCCAGATGCCGCTCTGGTACAGGGTCTGGTCGATCGAAGCGCCGGCCGAGTAGGAGTTGCCGGAGGCGCTGAGGGTGCCCAGGATCTTCAGGCCGGGCGGGCTGCAGGCCGGCGGGGTCAGGGTGGCTGTCAGGGAGGCGGTCTGGCCGTTGTTCAGAAAGAGGGAGGCCGGGCAGGCGCCGCCGTTGATTTGGAGCATGGCCCCGGGCAGGGAGACGCTGCAGGAGACGGTAAAGTTCCCGGGGGCCCCGGTGTAATTGGTGAGCTGGTAGGTATATTCGGTGACCTGCCCGTTGCAGGTCTTGAGGGCCGTCGCTTCCGGTGTCAGGGACAGAAAGTTCCGGGTGAATTTGAGGGCCGTGCCGCTGGTCAACTGGTAGGGGGCGTCGCAGCGATAGACCAGCCCGTAACCCAGACCGGCGTTGTTGTTTTCGATGCCCACCGTGTAGCTGTTGTTGGAAGTAGCCCCGATGGTGGTGCCCACGTTCAGGTATTGGAGTCGGATATCGCCGTTTTCGTATATGATCGCCTGAAAGGTGCCGGCGGCTTCATGGGACAGGCGGAAACGCCAGTCGATGAAACTGACCACCAGGCAGCGGCCGGAGCCGACCGGACAGGCGGAGTAACTGCGATAGAATATATAAGGGCCGCGGACGTCCCTGGGCTCGAGGTCCCCCCAGAGCATGGCGATGACGTTGTTGGGTTTGTCGGCGTCGGGCAGCGGGCACTGGTTGATGGCATACATGGACGGGTCGAGGGCCGGATCTTTGGCTTCGAAGGTGATGAATCCGTTGGCATTGATATAAAAATTGCTAAAGGCCTGGTTGTAGAAGGGAAAACTGAAACCGATGTTGAAGGGCCCCAGGTAGCTGTCTTCATCCACGAAGGTGAGCGGGGTCCCTCCCGAGGAAATGTCGATCCAGTTCAGGGTGACGCTCTGGCCGTAATAGGGGTAACCGTCCATGGCCGGCCAGGGGCTGGTATAACCCAGGATCGGGTCTTCGGCCCGGTTGGGGGTCGGGAGGGCCAGGGTTAAGGCCATGATCCCTAAAAGAAGCCCTATGATTTTGAAGCGAAAAGGCATGGAATGAAACCTGTAATGGGACATAACTATTTTCGGTCAGTGTAATAGAAAACTTTAGTGGTTTTTATAAAAAGAACACTTTAGAAATTTTTCAATTAAAATCCGGAAAGATGGGGTTAATCGGATCATGCAGATCGGCATAGTAGGTCTCCCGCAAAGCGGAAAAACAACGGTATTCAAGGCGCTGGCCGGGGGCCAGAAATCGGTCTCCACCTTTGCCTCTGGCCGGCTGGAGGTCTGGGAAGCAGTGACCGACGTCCCGGACGAACGGCTGGACACCCTGGAAAAAATGT
>JALOOY010000257.1 GCA_025454185.1 Thermodesulfobacteriota bacterium | reverse complement strand
CGTCTACACCCCGGAAGAACTGGAACGGATCGACCGCTTCGTACTCCAGATCGAAACCGAAGGGTACAATACCCCGGAAGAAGACCTCCGGCTGCACCTGTCCGCCCTGAATTACCTCTTTGACACCCTGAAGCCCCCGGAGTTTTCCTCCCATCGCCGGCTGCTGGGGGCCGAGGTGAACGGAGTCAAGAAAACCATTCGCCGGATCACGGAACCCTATGTCCAGATGATCCTCAAACGACAGGTGGACTTCAACGCCGAGACGGTCCGCCTGCTCAACCAGTTGGTCTCCGACTACCGTTTCCGGGTAAACGCCCTGGAACAGAACCTGGCCCGGCAGCCCGAAGAACAGCGGGCCCTGCATGAGCGCTGGGCGGAACTCTCCGGACGCCTCGGCGAGCTGACCCAGGAAATCCGGGCCCAGAAAATCGCCGTAGAGGAAATCCTGTCCGCCGGCCAGGGGCCGCCCGCTTCGGGGAGTCCGGCCGGGCCGCAGGCCGGCGCGGATCGCCTGCGGGCCTTTGAATACCTCCTGTTTGAAAATCGCCACCGGGGCCCGGAAAAGGAAATCCAGTCCAAACTGCGGACCTACCTGCCTTACTTTGCCCAGGCCCGAGCGGTGCTCGACATCGGCTGCGGCCGGGGGGAATTCCTGGACCTGCTGAAAGGGGCTGGTATTCCGGCCAGGGGCGTGGAGTTGAACCCGGAGATGGTCGGCCTGGCCCGGGAGAAAGGGCTGGACGTGGTCCGGGGTGACGGACTCGAGTACCTCCAGGGTCTTCCGGAGGGGAAACTGGGCGGGATCTTCCTTTCCCAGGTCATCGAACACCTAAGCCCGGAAAACCTGCGGGACCTGGTCCGGACCGCCTTTCTCAAGCTGGCCCCCGGCGGCGTCCTGCTGGCCGAGACCGTCAATCCCCAGTGCCTGACCACCTTCAGCGGGGCCTTTTACGTGGACCTTTCCCACCAGAAGCCCATTCATCCCGAGGCGGCCCGTTTTCTGTGGGAGTCCCTGGGTTTCACTCGGGTGGACCTGGTCTACGTCTCCCCCTATCCCGAGGAAATGCGTCTCCGGGAAATGGTGCGGCGGGACGACGAGTCCTATGAAGACGAAATCGCCCGGGTGTTGAACCAGAATATCCGGCGCTTGAACGATCTGCTCTACGGGTATCAGGATTATGCCGTGGTGGGAACCAAATAATTGCCGATGGACGATTTTCGATTGGCGATTTTCAATTTATGATTTTTGATTGGGCAAGTGGGGTTTATCGATTGAAGTTCACGGGATTTTCAAACCGCCGGGAGTTTCGCCTGTTGGTCTTTGATATTCGAAAATCGGCAATCGGCAATCGGCAATTTCTTTCCAAGGATTTGGCCAGGCCATGAGGATCGCCTTCATCTGCCCCTGGTACGGCAAGGACATCCCGGGCGGCGCCGAGGCCGAATGCCGCCGGACGGTGGAGAACCTTCACCAGCGCGGCCTGGCCGTGGAAGTCTGGACCACCTGCGTCCGCGATTTCGAGGGGGACTGGTCCCGGAACCATTACCGGGTCGGCGATTATCAGGTGGAGGGGGTTCCCGTAAAGCGCTTTGCCGTCACCCGCAGGGACGGGGAGTTGTTTCACCAGTTGAACCAGCGGATCCTGGCCGGGGAAGCCCTGTCCCGGGAAGAGGAAAAACTCTTTCTGGAGCACATGATCAACAGCCCCGGCCTGTACCAGCACCTGCAGCGTCAGGGCTCCCGATACCTGCTGGTGTTCATTCCCTATCTGTTCAGTACGACCTATTTCGGTTCCCGGATTCATCCCGAACGATCCCTGGTCATTCCCTGTCTACACGACGAAGGCTATGCCCGCCTGGCCCTGCTACAGGAGGCCTACAGCCAGGTCCGGGGCCTGGTTTTTCACACCACGGCCGAAATGGAACTGGGGCGGGAGCTGTTCCGCTTGAAACCGGAGCAGTGTTTTTTGTTCGGTGAGGGGATCGATACGGACCTGATCCCGGACCCGGGGCGGTTCCGCCGGAAATACGCGCTGGCCGATCCCTACCTGCTCTATGCCGGGCGGCGGGATGCCGGCAAGAATACGCCGCTCCTGATGAATTATTTCACGCTATTCAAGAAACGGTTCCCCTCGCCGCTCCGGCTGGTCCTGATCGGCAACCTGCCGGTCCGCATCCCGCTGGAACGGCGGGAAGACATCCTCGATTTCGGGTTCGTCCCCCGCCAGGACAAAATCGATGCCTACGGGGGGGCCGCTCTCTTTTGTCAGCCCTCGGTGATGGAAAGCTTTTCCATCGTCATCATGGAGGCCTGGCTCTGCGGGGCGCCGGTTTTGGTCAATGCCCATTGCCCGGTCACGGTGGAGCACTGCCAACGCGGCGGGGGCGGGCTTTACTTTGGCGACTATCTGGAATTTGAAGCCTGTCTTCAGGAGATACAGGACCACCCCGACCTGGCCCGGGCCCTGGCCGACAACGGGCGGCGCTACGTCCTGGAAAATTTCCACTGGGACCGGGTGACGGAAAAATTCCTGCGCCTCTTTACCGCCGCCTGGGAAGACCTCGGCCGTCCCGCGGAAGACGATTCAAGGAAGACACCCATGAAATCCACCGCCCCTGACCGCAAGGCCATTCACCAGATACTGCCCAATTTCAGTTATGGAGACGCCATCGGCAACGACGTCCTGGGGATTCAGAAAGTCCTCCGCAACCGGGGGCTGGATTCGGAAATCTACGCCCAGCATATTCATCCCCGCCTGGCCGGCTCCGCCCGCCCCTACTGGGAATACCGGGAAATCAGCGGCTTCAACCGGGTGCTGATCTTCCACTTTTCCATCGGATCGGAACTGACCGAGTTCGTGCGGCGGCTGCCGGACCGCAAGATCCTGATCTACCACAACATCACCCCGCCCCATTTTTTCCGGGGCATCAATCCGGAAGTCGAACGGCGCTGCGCCCTGGGCCTGGAGGAGTTGAAACTGCTGGCCCCGCACTTCGATCTGGCCCTGGGGGTCTCCGAATACAATCGCCGGGAACTGGAACGGGCCGGGTATAAAGAAACCGGCGTCCTGCCGATTTTCCTGGATTTCCAGGATTACTACCTGACCCCTGAGGAGGCCTTGAAGAAAGAACTGGACGACGGTCGGGTCAATATCCTCCATGTGGGGCGCATCGCCCCGCAAAAAAAAATCGAAGACTTGATCCGGGTCTTTTACCTCTTTCAAAAAAGACACTGTCCGGAGAGCCGTCTGATCCTGGTGGGAACGGACGACGGCATGCGGAACTACGGAAAGGCCCTGAAAAAAATGGCCGAAGACCTGGGGTTGCTGGAAAAAGTCCGTTTCGCCGGATTCGTCACTTTTCGGGAACTGGTGACTTACTACGGCTGCGCCCGGGCGTACCTCTGCTTGAGCGAGCACGAAGGGTTCTGCGTGCCCCTGATGGAAAGCATGTTCTTCGGCCTGCCGGTCCTGGCCTATCTGACCGGGGGAATCCCCGAGACGCTGGGCGGCGCCGGGATCGGCATTAAAGAAAAAAACTGGGAGGAAATCGCCGAACTTCTGGCCCTGGTGGTCTCGGATCAGAATCTGCGGGAAAAAATTGTGGCCGGCCAGAAGGAACGACTTAAAGGGCTCAGCCTCGAGGCCAACAGCGCCCGCCTGCAGGCCCTGCTGGAACCGTTTTTATAAAAGTTCCACGAAGCATGAAAATGGCAGGGGGGGTTCACAGGCGAGGGCGGCTGTGCTACATTCCGAAATTCGATGTTGGACGTTCGATGTTCATCTTTTTGTTCGTATCAACCATGAAGAAGCTAAAAAACCGCTACCGCCAGCTCGACCTGGCCTATATCAAACAAAGCCTGATCACTTCCGGGCGTACCGGCAATCAGTTTCTGCGCTTTTCCCTGGTGGGCTCCAGCGGGGTGCTGGTGAATCTGGCGGTTTATACCTTCGCCATCTATGGCCTGTCCTGGCACTATCTGCCGGCCGGCACCCTGTCTTTCCTGGTGGCCATGACCAACAACTTCATCCTGAACCGTTACTGGACCTTCAAATCCCACCAGACGGGGCAGGCCGGCGCCGGGGGGCAGTACTTCCGTTATTTTGTGGTTACCCTTTTCGGTTATCTGGTCAACATGGCCCTGCTCTGGGTTTTCATCGACGGCCTGCACTGGCACGAAGTCCTTTCCCAGCTCCTGGCCATCATGGTCACCACCCTGAGCAATTTCCTGGGCAGTAAACTCTGGGCCTTCAAGACAGGATAACGACAAAAACAATAATTAATAATTGACAATT
>JALOOY010000256.1 GCA_025454185.1 Thermodesulfobacteriota bacterium | reverse complement strand
CCGGTCCGTATCCGCCGGCATCCTCTCGGCCAACCAGGCCATGATCTCTTCAAAGTCCGGGGCATCCGGGGTCCGGGCCGCCCGGTAGCGTTTGCTCCACCCTTCCACCTGCCGCCGCACGTACCCCTCCGGCTTCCCGAAATTTTCCAGCCCTATTTTCCGAAAGTCGATCGAATGCAGTTCGACCAGCACGTCCAGAAATCTCTCAAAGAGGCTGCGGGCCTGCTCCGGGGTCAACTCCAGGCCCGGCGGCAGGTCCCGGCGCAGGATCAGTCCTTCGACACGGGCCATGACATAGAAAGGGCTGCCAATCACGGTTTCGTCTTCGGTATCGACCAGGGGTTCCGGACAATAGGGGAAAACCGGTCGCAAGGCATTCAGGATCCGGTATTCCCGGCTCATATCGTGGGCGGTCTTGGCCTTGGTCCCAAAGGGCGGCCTGCGCAGGACCAGATCCCGGTTCTTGAAGGAAAGCAGGTAAGTCAGATTGGAAAACCCGCGGGGAAACTGTTTTACGGCCAAGGGTCCTTCCAGCCCGGGTATTTTCGTCCTGAGGAACTCCTCCACCCGGACCGTGTCCAGCTCTTCACCTTGCCTGATCTCCGTGGGTTGATCGGTTATGGTCATTCCTGTACCTCCACTGGTTTAAACGAAAGAGGGCTGTTGGTGAGGATGCGGTGTTCACCCACCCCCAACCCTCATTAGCGCTGGTTCAAGCCCTCCGTCAATCCGGACGAATCACGCCTTAAGCGTGATGAGATCCGGAATCCAGGGCTGGGGGGGACTCCAAACGACCCCGGATCCTGGCCTGCGCCAGGATGACGGCGCAAGACAAAACCTAAAATTCGGATTTCGGATTTAGCTCGAGACTTTCCCTCAGAGTTACTTCACAACCTTCCCTTCATATTCCCGCAGAATACGCCGGGCCACGGTGACCTTGTGCACCTCGTCCACCCCGTCATAGATCCGGGCGGCCCGCTCATGGCGGAAATAAAAGGCGATGATGGTATCGTCGGTCATGCCCAATCCGCCGTGCACCTGCAGGGCCCGGTCCACCACCTTCTGCATGACGCCGGCCACATAAAATTTGATCAGGGAGATCTCCTCCCGAGCCTCTTTTTGGCCCAGGTTGTCCATCTTCCAGGCGGCGTGGAGCACCATCAGGCGGGCGGCCTGGATTTCGGCCGCGCACTCGGCGATCCAGGCCTGAATGATCTGACGGGTGGCCAGCGCCTTTCCGGGGGCGATCTCCCGCTTCAGAGCCCGGGCGCACATGAGGGCCAGGACCCGGTTACAGATCCCGATCCAGCGCATGCAATGATGGATTCTTCCCGGCCCCAGCCTTTCCTGGGCGATGACGAAACCGGCGCCCTCGGCGCCAAGCAGATTTTTTTGGGGCACACGGCAGGACTGGTAGAGGATCTCCCCGTGGCTGGCCCAGCCGGAGCCCTCATGTCCCATCACCGGTATATTGCGCACCAGATTGAAGCCGGGGGTGTCCGTGGGGACGATGATCATGCTGGCCCGCAGATAGGGCGAGGCTTCGGGATTGGTCACGGCCATGACGATGGCAAAAGAAGAACCGTCGGCGCTGGAGGTATACCACTTGTGGCCGTTGATGATGTAATCATCTCCGTCCTTGACGGCGGTCGCGTCCATCAGGACCGGATTGGAGCCGGCCTGATCCACTTCGGTCATGGAAAAGCAGCTCCGGATCTTCCCGGCTACCAGGGGTTTCAGATATTTTTCCTTCTGCTCGGCGGTGCCGTGCAGATGAAGAATTTCAATATTGCCGGCGTCCGGCGCCTGGGCCCCGAACACGAAATGCCCCAGGGGCGACCGACCCAGGGCCTCCGATACCAGACCGAATTCCACCAGGTTCAGCCCCATCCCGCCGAATTCCTGGGGATGCTGGGGCGCCCATAGCTCCATCTGCTTCACCAGGCGCCGTTTTTCTTCCAGCTCCGGCAGAAGGTCCACAAAAGTGCGCTTCAAGTATTCCGGTTCCAGGGGGAGGAGTTCCTTGTCTACGAACTCGTTCATCATTTCCAGTACAGCCTGCATTTTGTCCGATATTGCAAAATCCATATTTAACTCCTGCTATGGTAAAGTTGTTTTTTCTGTCTTCTGTCTTCTGCCCTCTGCTCTCTGCCCTCTGTCCTCTGATCTCCGATCTCTGTCTGTTCTTCCATCTTCCCGCTTCCCGCTTCCCTCTTCCATCTAACCTTTAATCTACCTATACGTGACCAACCCCGGTTCCCCGCTTATCTCCAAATGGGCCACATTGTTGAAGGAAGACAAGGTCAAACGGTTACGGTTATACTTGAACGTGGAAACGGAGGCGTTTCTGACCTGCCAGGATAATTGGACCGTTTCCTGATCCGACAGGGACAAGGCCATTTTTAAAATAGCCGACAAAGGTCCTCCCGAGGTGACCAGGGCCACGGTCTTCCCCGGGCCGCTTTCCGTCAGGATACGGATCACCCCTTCACGCACCCTCCGGTTGAAACCCTCCCAGGTTTCCAGCCCCTCTAAGGGCTCCGCGGAGGCCAGCCAGCGGGCCAGGGCCCTTTCCAGCAGGCGCTGCAGGGCCTTTTGATCGGTCTGCAGGCGGGGCAGATCCTGTTCCAGGGCCGGGTCTTCCCGGACCAGATGGGGAAACTGCGTCTGAATAACGGCCGTGGAATCATATTCGTTGAATGCTTCGGAAATGGTAATTTCCGTCGGAACGTCTGCTTTGAGGCAGGACCGCAGCGGTTCGGCCGTGGCCACCTGCCTTTTCAGGGACCCGCAATAAACGGCATCGAACCGGACGCCGGCCTTTTGGAAATAGGTCTCGATCAGCCCGGCCTGCCGGAATCCCAGCTCGGACAGTTGATCGTAGTCGTCCCGGCCGAAAGAGGCCTGGGCGTGGCGGATGACGTAAAGATCGCCCAATCAAGTCACCTTTTTTCCTTCAATCGGACCGATCGGTCGGATCCGACCGATGGGTCCGATCATAATTCCGAAACCCGGAAAAAAGCTTCTTCAAACTCCGGTCGCCCCCCGTAGCGTTTCAGATAGAAACCCGGGGCCAGATCGATATCCCTAAAGAATTTTTCGTTGACCTCGATCCCGGCCTGCAACAGGGCCCGGACCAGATCCTCCCGGGAAGGCGGGCAGCCCTTGACCGGGATCATTTCCCGGATGTCGGGATGGTCCCTATTGGCCTGGACCATACACTTCCCCAGGAGGATGGTCTTCTTCATGCCGGGAGTGGGCTTCATGGCCTTGCCGGTGAGGATCTCCACTTCCTCCCAGGGGCTGCCCTTCCAGGCCTTGGCAATGGCCATGAGGATCACCCGGGTCAAGCCGGAACAATAGGTGCACATGGTCAGGTCATATTTCTTATAGGACAGACCCTGGATGCCCATTTCGGCCATGGGCCGGGGCAGCGTGCCGGTTTCGTTGTAGGGGAAATAATATTCGTGGCGGGCCGCCACCGCTTCGATATTCTCCCCCACCACCTGGATTCCGGACAGGTCCGTTGACCGGCCCTGGATCCCGGCGGCGTGGACCAGGTGGGGGACCTCGGCCGGTTCGTAGCCCAGGACCTTGGCGCCCACGAAATCGGCCGCCAGCATGTCGGATGAAGCAATCAGCAGGTTGCTGCGCCGGATCGTCCCGTCGAACCCCGGGCCCCGCTCATTGGTATAGATCCCGTCCAGCAGGGTCAGGGAAGGCGGGGCGGCCTGGGCCAACCGGCCGACCATGAAATGGAGATCCTTAACGGGGTCGGCCCCGTGGCATTTTTTGCGGGAGTTGATATTGATCAGGCCCTTCAGGTTTTTGATCCCCAGGGAAACCACGGCCTGGGCGTGGGTCTTCAGCACCGGCAGGTCGACCAGGAAATCGCTTTCCAGGAAATCGATGTTGTAGTGGAGGACCACGCCGTCGCCGAGATCCACTTTTTTGAAAGGCCGTTCGTGGACATTGACCACCCGGACCCCGTATCGTTTTTTCAGCAGATTATACCCCAGGGTTTCAAAGGCGTGGGCCGGGGTTTCCGGGTCCTTGACTTCGCGGGTCACCATGCCCTCCCCGATGACGATATCCTCGATCCCCCTTTCCTTCAGCAGGTGAACTATATCTTCCATCACCCGGGAGGTGGTGATTACCCCCCATTTGGGGAAGGGGGTGAAGCGGGTCCAGAAGACGATGTTCGGCTTGATGAAAACCCTGGCCCGGGCCGGAAGGTGATCCAGGCCGCGGCAGAGCTCGACCGCCTGCCGGACCGATTCCAGGGGCCTTTCGTAGCGGACGATGG
>JALOOY010000255.1 GCA_025454185.1 Thermodesulfobacteriota bacterium | reverse complement strand
AACTTATAAACATGCGTTACTTTGTCGCCTTCCTTTATCTTTACATGCACCCGGACCTGGTCGCCGGTCCGGAAATCGGGCAAGTCGGCCCGCATCTGTTCTTTTTCCAATAAGGTCAAGGTATCCATCGCTATACTCCTCTATGTGGATCTGATAATCCGCATTTTTGTATTTCACGAATAATCTTCAAATCATCCGGGGCCAGGGATTCCTCGCGGATCAGGCCGGGTCTGATTTCCCAGGTCCGCGCCAAAGCCTGCCGGCGCCGCCAGCGTCGGACCCGTTCATGATCGCCGCTCAAGAGCACTTCCGGCACCCCCTGACCCTCAAAAACCCGGGGACGGGTGTAGTGGGGGTATTCCAGCAGCCCGTCTTCGTAGGACTCTTCCACTTGGGATTCCGGGCTGCCCAGTACCTGGGGCAACAGGCGCACGACGGCATCCAAAACGACCAGGGCCGCCGGTTCTCCGCCGCTGAGGACGTAATCGCCGATCGAAAGCTGATCGTGGCAATAGGCGGCGCCAATCCGTTCGTCGACCCCTTCATAGCGGCCGCAAATCAAGGTCAGGCGCGGTCGGGCAGAGAGTTCCCTGACCCGCATCTGATCCAGCGGCCGGCCCCGCGGGGTCAACAACACCACATGGGGAGGGCCGGGGAGGGCCTGCCCCAAAAACTTCAGGGCCCGGGCGATCGGTTCGGGCTTGAGGACCATGCCGGCCCCGCCGCCGTAAGGACGATCATCGACGGTGCGGTGCCGGTCGCTGGTGAAATCACGCAGATGAAATATCCTGACCCGGATTGCCCCCTGGCGGATACCCCGGCCGATCAAGCCTTCCTGCAGCGGGGAGGCGAAATATCCCGGGGACAGGGTCAGGATGTCAACGACCATCGACCTCCCAGAGTTCCTGCAAGTTTTTGACCCGCACGGTTTTTTTCTCCCGGTCCACTGCGACAATTACCTCGTCTACGGCCGGAATCAAATATTCTTTTCCCCCGGATCGGGCCACCCAGATATCGTGGGCCGGGGTGGAGAACACCTCTTCCAGAACTCCCAGTAACCGGTCTTCCTCGTCGAACACGGACAGGCCGGCCACCTGGTACCAATAATACTCGCCTTCGGCCAGAAGCGGCAGATCACCTGTTTTCCGATGTATGGACCAGCCCGTCACCCCTTCGGCGGCCTCCCGGTCCCGGAATTCCGCAAAACGTAAGACGCAGACCCGGCCTTGGTTGTTGATTTCCTCCAGAAGGACTTCCCGGAACTGCTCCGCATCGGCCAGCCAGACCCGGCTGCCCGGCTGCAGGGTCTGCCGGGAATCGGGGTCCAGATGCACTTTCAAATGGCCCCGTAATCCGTGGGGCCGGGCAATGGTCCCGATCCGTAGGTAACCGGGACCCGTCAAGGAAGAAGGGTCATTCAATGATTTCGAGAACGGAACGCTTTTTGATCTTGGTAGAAGCCGCACTGAGAATGGTCCGCATCGCCCGGGCCGTCCGGCCTTGTTTGCCGATGATTTTGCCCAAATCGTCTTTAGCCACCTTCAGTTCGATAACCGAGGTCTGTTCCCCCTCGATTTCATTTACTTCCACCTGTTCGGGATGGTCCACCAAGGCCTTGGCCATGTACAGCACCAGCTCTTTCATGCCGCTACCCTCCTGCATAAGATTAAATCCCGCTGTCTGCCGCTTTCCTGTTCTCGATTGGTCGCGCCTTCCTGTGACTATCGGACTGTTCTAAGCAGATTCCTTCAGGACTCCCGATGAACGAATGAGGCTCTGCACCGTGCTGGTCGGACGGGCCCCGGTGGACAGCCATTTTTTCAACCGCTCCGGATTCCAGACCACCTTGGCCGGTTCGGTATTGGGATTGTAGGTCCCCAGGATCTCCAGGAACTGGCCGTCCCGCGGGGACTCGGAGTTGGTTACCACCATGCGGTAAAAAGGCTGTTTTTTGGCCCCCATACGGGCTAAACGAATTTTGATCGCCATTATTCTTTTCTCCTTATCCCTAATCTTAATAAAATCCTGTCAAAAAGGCAAGTAGCCTCTTTTGAGGGCCTTTTTCCCCCCCTTGCTGACCTGTTTCAGCATTTTCTGCACCTGTTCAAAATTCTTCAACAACTTGTTCACTTCCTGGACAGTGGTTCCGCTGCCCTTGGCGATCCGTTTCCGGCGGCTGCCGTTGATGATCTGGGCGTTGCGCCGTTCATCGGGCGTCATGGAGTTGATCATGGCTTCCACGTGCACCAATTCCTTTTCATCGGGCTGAGCGTCTTTCAGGCCCTTGATCTTGTTCAACCCGGGGACCATGTTCAGGATCTGCTCCAGAGATCCCAATTTTTTTATCTGCCGCAGTTGCTCCTTGAAGTCGTCCAGGGTGAAGGCCTCTTTGCGGATCTTGCGGGCCAGTTCCTCCGCCTGCTTCTGATCGAATTGGGACTGGGCCTTCTCAATGAGAGTGAGCACATCACCCATGCCCAGGATGCGGGAGGCCAGCCGGTCCGGGTAGAAGGGCTCCAGGGCCTCCAGCTTCTCCCCCACGCCGATAAACTTGATCGGCTTCTCGATGACCGCCTTGATGGACAGGGCCGCCCCGCCTCGGGCATCCCCCTCCATCTTGGTCAGGACGACACCGGTCAAATCCAGCCATTCGTTGAACTTCTGGGCCATGTTGATGGCGTCCTGGCCGGTCATGGCGTCGGCCACCAGCAGGATTTCATTGGGCCGAACCCGCTCCTTGATCCGTTTCAACTCCTCCATGAGGGTCTGGTCGATGTGGAGGCGCCCGGCGGTATCCATGATCAACGGGCTCAAGCCCCGCTGGCCGGCCCACTCCCAGGCCTTGACGCAGAGGTCCACCGGGTCGGCCTGGGGGTCGGAGGGGTAGACCTCCACCCCGGCCATCTCGCCCACTTTGCGGAGCTGCTCGATAGCCGCCGGCCGATACACGTCGGCCGAAACCAGGGCCGGCCGAAAATTCTTGTTTTTCAGCCACAGGGCCAGCTTGCCGGCCGTGGTGGTTTTGCCGGACCCCTGCAGACCGGCCAGCATGATCGGGATGGGCGGCCGCCCGGCCAGATTCAGGTCCTGGCGCAGCCCCCCCATCAGGGTGGTCAGTTCTTCCTGCACGATCTTGATAACCTGCTGGGCCGGGGTCAGGCTGCTCAGGACCTCCTGGCCCAGGGCCCGGTCCCGGACCTTCTCGATGAAATCCTTGGCCACCTTGTAGTGGACGTCGGCCTCCAGCAGGGCCAGGCGAACCTCCCGCAGGCCTTCCTTCATGTTGGCCTCAGTGAGCTTGCCCTGGCCCTTCAGCTTTTTGAAGGTCAGGTTCAGTCTTTCGGAAAGAGATTCGAACATGGTCGGTCCATGGAAATTTATAAAAATTTCTTTTATATTATTTTTAATAGATTATGTCAAGTTCAAACTAAAAAATCTGCCTTACCCCTAAACAAATTGCTTGACTTAATCGCCTTAAAATATAAAATAGGTTTTTTTGATTCGGGCCGTTAACTCAGGAGGTAGAGTATCTGCCTTTTAAGCAGAGAGTCGTTGGTTCGAGTCCAACACGGCCCACCACCACGACGCGTCCCCATCGTCTAGCCTGGCCCAGGACACCGGCCTTTCACGCCGGCAACACGGGTTCAAATCCCGTTGGGGACGCCAAGAATAAAATCAACGGCTTGGGAGAAATCCCGGGCCTTTTTTCGTTTATGGGTTTTTCATTCCCAACCCCATTTCCAACCTGGAGGGCCATTTTCAGACTTTCCCCCTCTGAAGTGTAGTTTCCCAGGCAGTCAACCTGCCCGGCAAAGAAAAAAGCCGGGAGGTGCTCTGCCCGCCCGGCTTTATGTTCCTCTGTTCGGCTTACTGTGCGGCCCCAGGTGCGACGATCTCCCTGGACCCCGGTTTTTTGCCCCCCCTGAGATCATGGATCGGCATCCAGTAACCGGGTTCCAAGTCCACTTGGCCCATTCGATATTATCATTGGTCCTGTTGCATGTGGCCTCGCCCTTGGCGGCCGCTTCGGCCCTGCGGATCCCCTGGGTCTCTTTGTAGGCCTGGTTGACGGATTTCTCGCCGGACTTGACGGCTTCTTTGAGTGGTTTTGGTACGTAGTCGAGGATGGTGCGTACTGGTTCACTCTTCCGCGCTGATTCGCCTATTGTTTCCGCTTTTTTTCGGCTTCTTTTTTCGTAACACTTTAGTTTCTTGAAATCGGAAGCGCACCTCAGCCGGTTAAGCTGGTTTCAGAAGGCTTAAGTGTTGCCTTTTTTCAAAGCACAATGTTGCGCGATGATCTGACACATGGATCAAGG
>JALOOY010000254.1 GCA_025454185.1 Thermodesulfobacteriota bacterium | reverse complement strand
CCTGGTGTCCCTCATCGTGGGCGGCATCGGCATCATGAACATCATGCTCGTTTCCGTGACCGAACGGACCCGGGAGATCGGCATCCGCATGGCCGTGGGGGCCCGTTCCTGGGACATCCTGTTCCAGTTCTTGACCGAATCGATCGTCTTGAGCCTGGTGGGCGGGTTGATCGGCGTGGCCTTAGGGGTCGGCGCGGCCGAGGTGACGTCCTATTTTACGGAATGGAACATCCTCATCTCCACCACCTCCCTCTTCCTGTCCTTCTTCTTCGCCGCCGCCGTGGGCATCTTCTTCGGCTTCTACCCGGCCCGCAAGGCCTCGCGACTGAACCCGATCGACGCGCTGAGATACGAATAAGAGACGCGGAGCGCGGAGCGCAGAGCGCAGGGCGGTTTGGTAGAAAATAGGCTCCCGGTGGCTTGGGACTCCCCCTCCCTTGACGGGAGGGGGTTGGGGGGTGGGTGAACCTGGAACCAGGAAATCCCCCTTGATCCCGCTCTCCTGCGGGACAGGCTCCGGAGGCCGGGGGTGGGTGAAGCTTCGAAACCTGCAACGGTACCGATTTTCTGCTCTTCAATCCAAACTTAAACCAGGCCCATCAAAAACCTTTCTGCCGGAATAACCCGAATACCCGTGCGGTGGTCCTCAAATTCCTCACACATAATGATATAATTGAAAATCAATCAACAGGTGGAAGGTTTAGGCCAGGATTTTCTCGATGAATTGGATCGAGCGATACGAAGGGCGGCAGCTTTCCCCCTTTCAAGTCCTCAAATAGAACCACATCACCGCAAGAGGCCAATTCTACAGGGATGACTATTCCTTCTTTTTTCTCGCATACTCCGACACATAGGCCATGCCCACCAGGAATATGGCAATAAGGACCGTGCCCACGGTGAGGCGGCGGAAGAAGAAACGGCTGATGACGATGGCCAGGCCGACGCCCAGAAGGGCGCGGATGAGGAATTTCAGAAAAGGGGACAAAACAATCTCCTAAATGGAAAGATGAATGCCAAGGGCAAATTTAAAAATGCAGAATGCGGAAAGAAAAGTCAAGAAGGCTTTCTCCCGGTTTGGTAAGCCCCCCCTCACCCCATACCTCTCCCCCCAAGGGGGCGAGGGAGCCCGAGCGAAACGCCCGCGTGAGGCATCCATGATGTAGCACAACCCCGCGGTGCGCGGGGCTGTGCCTCCGGGAGTCCCCACCAACCTGATTTCTATAGTGGGGAGAGTAGTTTTTTCCGCAGCCAATCCAACGCCATGACCGTTACCCGGTCGGGCAGGGTGGCCGCGGGCCCGCCGATCTGGTGGTCATAGGAATCCGTTTTTTTGCCGAGAACGAAGCCCAGGCGCAGCATTTGCCCGGCTTCGGTCGCCTCCACCAGCAGCCCCAGGCCGGCCTTGCTTTTCAGGCGTTTCCGGATCCTTTCAGCCAAAGCCAGCGCCTGACCACTTGCGGTGGCCGGATCCCGGGGGGCTTCCGTATCGGGGATCACCCAGCCGCCTTTGAAAAAGGGACTGCCCGTGGACTGCAGCCGCTGGCAGACCCTCCCGGCCGTATAGCCTTCCGCCACCCCCAAGGTGATTTTTTCTTCCGCCAGCCGTCGGGCTACGATCCCTTCCAAAGTATCCTCATCCTCGCCGAAGATTAAATGGCCCAACCGGCCGCGGATCTGCTCGGCTGCAGTCTGTATGCTCCTCCCGGTCTCCTCCCGGTTTTTCCCCGTCGCGGTCAGGCGGATGCGGATTTCGCCGGGCGAGGCCAGGAGGCCGATGACCGGGTTGGAACAGGCGCGGATCAGGTCCCCGATCTGCTGGTCCACCCGGCTTTCGCCCAGACCGCAGACTTTCAACACTTTATATTCGATCAGGCCCCGGTCCTGGCCCATCTTCTCTTGTAGAAAGGGGGCGACGGTTTCCGCCCAGAGGAGTTTCATCTCCCGGGGGACCCCCGGAACGGCGATGATGCAATGCCCTTTTGCGGTCTCCAGGATAAAGCCCGGCGCCGTGCCGATGGGATTGGGTATGGTGGTGGCCCCCTGGGGAATATAGGCCTGTTTCCGGTTGTTGGGGGCCATGACGAAACCGGCCAGGTCGAAAAAGCCCTGGATGGTCTGGAACAGCTTGGGGCGAAAGACCAGCCGCCGCCCGGTGATCCGGGCGATCACTTCCCGGGTCAAATCGTCTTCCGTGGGGCCGATGCCGCCGGTGGTAATGACCACCCGGGAGCGCCGTAAGGCCCGGGTAAGGACTTCGGCCATCCGCCGGGGCTCGTCGCCCACCTGGGTCGAATAGCGCAGGCCCAGTCCCAGTTCCTGAAAACGGGCCGCCAGCCAGGCGGTGTTGGTGTCGACGATCTGGCCCAGGAGCAGTTCCGAGCCGATGGCCACGATTTCGGCGGACCAGTTTTTGACCATTTGGTTCTCCCTTTTCGCGAACAGAATGCGGTGAGAGGGTAGGGATTGTCAAGGATGTTTAATACGAAAAAAAAGACGAACATCCAACATCGAACATCGAACGTCCAAGTTTAAAGAGGAGGAGGGACGGACAGCCCGGCCGGCGGTGGCCGGACCGGGCTGTCAGGAGGGGAGGGGATTAGTATTGTTCCGCCAAAGTGTTTTTCAGTAGTACGGTCCTCTTCAGCAGGTTGATCTGGCGGGGCAGGTAGGATTTGACCTCCAGCATCGTCTTTTCATAACAGGGTGGACAAATTCCATGGGAGACCCCGTCCTTTCCGGGCACCCGGCTGATCTCCCGATTGCACCAGGAACACTTAACGATAAACATGGCCTTGCCGCTCCTTCTTTCTTCAGGCAATGCTGTTACAGGACAGCATATGGTGGTTATTCAGTTAGTTGACGCAACATATGGGTTCAAACGCTTGTCAACTATATTTAGCAAGTTCAATGCCAGAGAAGGAAGACGGTGGATTTTTGATATAAACAGCTTAAATATTTAAAAAAAATAAAACGATGGCCCCGGACCGGCCTTGATGCTTCGGGCTGCGATGTATGGTTGGTCCTCCAGGGGAGGATGTCAAATTGTATCGGATTGTCAGACCCCCAGAGCCTTTCTGATTTCTTTGAGATGGTCCGCGTGAAACCCCAGGTGCCAATCCGCCAGGGCCCCGATCCATTGCCCCAGCGTCGGGTATTCCCCGAGGGGACTTTCCTTGAGCATGGGGATTTGGGCCTTCCGGGCCAATTGAGCAACGGTCAGTCCGGCTGCGAAATCGGCAATCCGTCCGTACTCCTGGTCGAACTCCCTCAGCAGCTCTGCCAGGGTCATCCCGGCCCTTTTTTCCGTAAAAAACGGGTCTTCCGGCACCAGATCGAAGCGGGGGGTATCCTGATCCAAAAAACCCTGAAGCACCGGCATATTGCCGACCCCTTCGGGGCCCAAAACATGGGAGACGATCTGTTTGGCGGACCAGCGGCCCTGGGGGGCCTTGCCGGCGTCGGCCTCCTGGAGACCGCTACAGGCATCCTTGAATGATTCCGCCTGGCTACGGACCAGTTGCGCTAATTGGACGGATTCTGAGAAAGACATGGCTGCTCCTTTCTTGCTGGTTAGGTGTTTTGGATTGGTGGTTCAACTCCTTTCAATATAAATGCTCGTTTCGGGTTGTCAAATCCGATTTCTGGCCGGAAAAACAAAAAATTGATTGACAAATCAATCAAGATTTGATAGATAAAGGAAGATGAAGAAAGGCAATGGACAACTCCGTCTTGAAAAACAGGCGGTTATCTTCGAGGCGGCCCTGAAGGTCTTTCGGCAGAAGGGCTTTCACAAGGCCCGTATTGCCGATATTGCCGCCCAGGCCGGGATCTCCTATGGACTGGTTTATCACTACTACAACAATAAAGAGGGCCTGTTTAATGCCATCCTCCACCTCTGGTGGGAGGATTTATACCGCTTGATGGAAAAGACCCGTCAGGGAGGGGAAAATCTCTATCAACGGCTGCGCAACATCATCCTGTATTTTCTGGATACCTACCAGGATAATCCGGACCTGATCCACATCTTCATCAACGAGATTTCCAGGTCGTCCATCAACCTCAAGCCGCGGCTGGATTATTTCAAGAAATTCATGGTCATTACCGAGGGGATCATGGCCGACGGGCAGAAAGCCGGCTTCCTGCGCCGGGATATCGAGGCCCATTACCTTACCTATATCTTCCTGGGGGCCATGGAGACGTTTATCTCGGTCATGGTCTACGGCGACCAGAAAATAAGAAACGATCAGCAGAAAGAACGTATTGCCAACAGCTTGCTGGAGGTCTTTCTGCATGGAGCTCAAAATAGTGGTCAAGAAGGAGCTAAACTCCAAAGTTAGACTCG
>JALOOY010000253.1 GCA_025454185.1 Thermodesulfobacteriota bacterium | reverse complement strand
GAAGGCCGGGAATTCAGGCCTGTAAGGAAGGAAGTGAAGGCAACGATCCGGGACAGGAGGGCCATCCCGGTTCGAAGAACGGAGGACCCTCGGCGTTTTTTTCCGGGGAGCACACACCATGACCCAAAAAAAACTGGTCCCATCCCGTACGGTTTCGGTCTATTCTCCTGCCGAAAGCACACGGGTTGGTTTGCCCGGGACTGCTTCCGAGCCCGTCAACGGCTCCTCGACCGGCCTGCCGCAGCTACCCGTCCCGCTCAAGGATTCTATGGCCGAACTGGTCCAGGATCGGGCCGAGCGGGAGGCCCTGCGGCGGATCATCGAGCAGGGCGATGTCACCACTCTCTATCAGCCGATCGTTTATCTGCGCGACGGGTCCATCATAGGCTACGAAGCCCTGTCCCGGGGACCGGCTGGCAGCGACCTGCACGACCCCCTGCGGTTGATGGCCGCGGCCGTCAAGCATCAACTCGTCTTTGCCCTGGAGCAGCGGTGCCGGGAGGCGGCCCTGAAGCATGTCCAGGCCTTAGGACCGGACCAAAGATTGTTCCTCAACACCAGTCCGGACGTAATCCGGGACCCCCAGTTCCTGGCCGGGCGGACCCGCCAATTGCTGCTGGAATACGAGATCGAACCAAGCCAGATTATTTTTGAAATCACCGAGCGGACCGCCATCCTGGACCATCCGGCCCACGATCTCATCGCCGATGCGCTCGTAGCGCGTGTTGGGAACCCCCACGTAGAGCATGCCCACTATCCGGCCTTCGGCATCCCTGATGGGCTTATAGGCCGTCTGGTTCCAGACCCCCGCAACTTCGGCCTTGCCGGTATAGGTTTTCCCCCTTTTCAGGACGGCCTCGCTGACCGGGGTCGAAGCGCGGGTGCCCGACGCCCGGTTACCCCGGGCGTCCTTGACGTTGGTGGCCACCCGAGTTTCTCTCAGGAAGATGGTGGCCGTATCTCCGGTCAGGGAACCGACCAGGTCGACCAGTTCGTTGTTGCCGTTCATCAGGCGCTGACCCTTGAACAGGGCTTCATCCTGAATGTTCCAGTCTCCCGGATATTTCTCGTTGATCCAGGCTTCGCTCAGCGCCAGATCGGAAAGGAGTTTTTCCCGGGCCCCTTCCAAAACCTTCGCCTTGACAAAGGCGACCGTCAAGATCCCGATGAGGGCCATGATCAATAAAAAGGTCGAAGAGTACAAGAGAAGTATTTTCCACTTCAAGTTCATCTGCTTCATAGCCGCGCCACTCCCTTCGATGATGGTATTGGTTAACGGGTAGGTCTGCCACAGGTATCGGAGGGCCTGTTTAAAATCTGAACGCTACGCTTGTTACGTTTCTATGAAGAAACCGAGACTTCGCCTATCGAAGGCTTCGAGGAATGATGGTACCCCAGGAAATGGTCGGCTCCTTCTTTTCCGAGATACTTTTCCAACACGGTGGGATTGGTACGGGCCAGGTCCACCAGGATCAACCCGTCCACCACCCGGCTGAACTGGGGATCCACGTTGAAGCCGAGCAGCTTGCCGCCCAGTTTCAAATATTGTTTCAACAAAATCGGGATCCCTTTCTGGTCCGCCTCCAGTTCGGCGATCCAATCCGAGACCTCGGCGGTGTCCCGAATCAGGGAGGCCACGGCCTGATCCAGCCAGTCGCGGCGGATCAGGGTTCGATAGGGGTGTCGCGGTTTGACCCAGCGGGCCAATTCCGGCCGGTAGTTCTGCTGCCGCAGAAATTTTACCAGCAAGATCCGGGAAAGCGGGAGGTAGTCGTTGCTGATGCTGACCGGTCCGAAGAGGAAACGATAGCGGGGATAGCGGACCACGTAGCGGCCAATGCCCTTCCAGAGCAGCAGCAGGGTGCTGTAGGCCTTCTGGTATTCCCGGCGGATAAAGGACCGGCCCAGTTCCAGAGCGGGCTGGACCTCAAGGAAAAAATCGGTCTGAAATTTAAAAAGAGAATGGGTGTAAAGTCCCGTCTTTCCATAACGCTCCAGGATCAGGTCCGTCGGGCCCAACCGGTAGGCCCCTACCACCTCACGGGCCTTTTTCTGCCAGAGGATCAGGTGCTGGTAGTGGGAATCGAACCCGTCCAGGTCGATGGCCTCCCCGGTGCCCTCGCCGGCCTCCCGGAAGGTAACCTCCCGCAGGCGGCCGATTTCCCGCAGCGTATAGGGGATCTGGGTGGCCCTGGCCCAGAAGACCCGGTACTCCTCCTGCTCCAGAAGCACCTGGGAATCCGGCAGATGCACCACCTCTTCGAAAATGAAATTGGGGACGGTGGGAACCACCAGGGGTTTCCACTTCCGCCGGCGCGGGGTCGGTCGTTTCTCTTCGCCGCCCGTCGCGACGGGCAGCCGCCGGCCCAGGAGGTAGGTGCGCTGCCGCAGGTAACCGATCAGCGAACGGTCGTCGGAAAATTGCTCGACTTTCTTAAAAGGCAGGGCCTGGCCGATCCGGACGTCGATGCGGGAATTCATTTTGTTCAGCAGTTCATGGGGTAGAAGGGCCGTGCGTACCCGGGGGTGGATCAGTCCCAAGACCTGGAAGCCGACGCTGTTCCGGCCCCGGAAGAAAACCGGATTCACCGCGGCCCCGGTCTTGCGGATCAGGGCGGCCGCCATTTCCCTCCACTCCGGATCGGTGACGGTCCGTTGCTTCATCTGCCAATGGGCCACGGCTCCGGCCGGGAAAACCCCCAGCATTTTCCCCTGCCTGAGCCAGGCCAGGGCTTCCCGCAGCCCGCGCAGATTCTTCAAGGCCGCTTCCCGGCCCCCGAAGGGGTCCACGAAGATCAGGGTGTCCCGCAGCTCGGGAATACGTTCCAGGAGGTAGTTGGCCATGATTTTCACGTCCGGCCTGATTTTGAGCAGCAGGTCGGCCAGGATCAGGCCTTCGATCCCCCCGAAGGGATGGTTGGCCACCACCACCACCGGCCCTCGCCGGGGCAGGCGGGCCCGGTCCAGGTCGGAAACCCGGTACTCCAGGCCCAGACGGGCTAGGGATTTTTCGAAAAAAGAACGATTATCCTCAACAGCTGTCACCTGACTGTACAGGCTGTTCAACCGGGGAAAGGCCAGGGCCTTTTCCAGGGAGTTCTTGAATAAAGTGGAAATTGTTGGGGGCCAGGGGTGTTTAAACGTCAGGGCGCATTTGAAGGGCGGGGCCTGGGGCGCAATACCGGTTCCTTCCATAACCTGCCTCCTTTTCTCGGTTTTTTGAATTAGCGGCCTTTTTCAAAGGAGGTATACCGGATTTACATGGCGATTGGATGGTCCCGAGGTGAAATTTAGATAACTTATTAATTTACCAAGTTTTTTCCTTTATTTTTTTAACAGGAAAGACAGATTTCCTTCACCAAACCGTAACATTTCCACCATATATTGGGGCCATGTTGGATACAGGCACAAGCGATATTCGATGCCCCCACTGTCAGTCCGAGGCCGCCTACCGCTACGGCAAGACCTGGAACAAGAAACAGCGCTATCAGTGTCTGATCTGCGGCAGACAGTTCATCCTGGATCCGGAAAGGGTTTCTCTGCGGGAGAAACCCCTTTGTCCGGTCTGCGGGAAGCCCATGCACATCTATCGCCGATATCCCCGGTTGATTCGTTTTCGCTGTGCGGGCTACCCGGAATGCCGCCACTACCTCAAAATGACCCTCAAGGGAGGTTTCTGCCACAATGAGCTATTACGTCCATCAGATCCCCGGCCGCTTGCGTATTAAGTCGCCCTCGATTAAAGGCAACGCCAAAGAAGCCGTAACGGTGGAAGACCACCTGAAACGGGTGGAGGGCATCAAGTCCGCCGCCGTCAATACCCTGACCGGGAGCGTGGTGGTGAACTACGACTGCCGCATGGTTACCGACCAAGAGATCATCTCCCGCCTGACCGATCTGGGACATTTCAATCCGGCCCAGGCCAAGACCAGCGACGAATATATCCAGGGGGCTTTCTCCACGGCCGGAGAGATCGTCTGGAAGGCCTTCTTCGGCTCCTTTGTGGACACCGCCCTGGCCGGGACGCCCATTTCTTTTGTCTCGGTACTGATTTAGCCGCTCCAGTCCTTATTATCCCTTTCTCCACCCAAAAAGCTCCGGCCACCGGGGCTTTTTTTTGATTGCCCGGAAGGCCTTAAAAATTTAGAGTGCCTAAAAAATACTTGAAGAGGTAAAACCGCAATGCGCTGCCAGACCCTGTCGAGGAAGACGTCCCGGATCGTCCTGTGGGTCCTCTTCCTGCTCTTACAGACCGCCCTAACCGAGGCGGCAACTTCACCGGCGAAAGCAATCCCGGGCCAGCCGGCCCAGGGCAACGTCATCGTCCTCATGACCGACGGAA
>JALOOY010000252.1 GCA_025454185.1 Thermodesulfobacteriota bacterium | reverse complement strand
ATGGGGTAACTGAGGTAGGCCAGGGTGTCCAGAGAGCAGATCTGGGGATTACGTATCCGCCGGGCCGCTCCGCCGAAAACCAGACTGGGGAATTTGTTCTCCGGCCGGAAGTAGCAGATAATATACTCCATCTGCGGGAATTCGATATGCAGGGAATCCGTGATGTGGCGCTGAATCTGGTTAAGCAGAATCAAGCCCACGCGTTTATAGCGGGCGTCTTGACTGGATACGTAATGGTGGATCATCCAGGTCCGGGTATAAACGCGCAGCATGGAAATGTGCCCGTGGATAATCCCGTGTTCCTGGTAGGTGAAATGGCGGGATATTTCCGGGTTGTTCAAGTAGATCTTTCGGTATAATTCCTGGAAATGTTCCCGGTTGACCTGCATATGGGAATATTTCTGGGGATAAATGAACCCGGAGGTGAAAAAAAGCCGCCACAACGAATCCAGGTCGATCTGACCGCTCACATCCAGCCGGTCGTCCCAGGTCCGGTTCAACAGGCTGGATAACTTCCAGTGGTCCCGCGTGGCAATGGACAGGATCACCAGGCCGTATTTATTCAACCCGCCCTCCAGCCGTTTGCGATAAATGACCTGAACCCGGCAGGACAGGCTGCTGAGGTCGGCGAATTCGATCTGAAGCTCGGGAATGATCATCCCCGGCAGCAGGGTGGCCTGCTCCTCCTCCACCGCAAAACCGGAAATGGAAAGGTCCCGGATGGGCAATTTCACCATCTTCCGAATAATAGGATGGTGGAAGGTGATATGGGGGGTCGGGTTCATTTTTACCCGGTCGGTCCGGAACTCCCGCTGCTGAACCCGTTGGATTTGCTGCTGCAACGGTCGAATGATGATGGTCCGCCCCTGATCCTGATTTACTTCCTTCAATATCCGGCCGTCCCCGGAATAAATAAGTTCCTCCCCTTGGCGAAGAATGACCTTGACCGGGACCTGGGGATTGATCCATTGCCAGGGTGAAAGATCGTCTTCCCGGACCTTCACCTGCAAAGCCGAAAGGCTGAATTCCACCAGGTCTCCGTTACAGACCACACCCTCCTGAAGCAGTTGGACCGGCAGGGGGGGGCAGCGGTAGCGGGCCGTTTCCCGGATAACCAGTTCCACACCCTGGTCCGGCAGATCGAGAGAGATTCCTTCCTTATCCAGATCGACCTTTTCCGGCTTGATGACGATCAAGGACCGCCCTTCGTCCACCAGCAGGTACATGAGCCGGTGGTCCTGGCGCGGTGAGGCCGCGCCCTCCGGTTGCCCCCAGGAGCAGAATACCCGGTTGCCCTGGCAGGGATGCGGTTTTCCCCGGACTGAAAACGTTCGCTTCTGCTGCTCGTTTCGAAACACGAGCAACACGTCCTGATTCAGGAAATGCAGCAGGTTCAGCAGGTTGATGATTTTTTTTCTGCTCAGGAAAAAACAGTGAGGGAGTTGGGCTTCCGGATCCCGCAGGGCCTGCTCCATCAGTGCGAGCAGGTCGACCAGATCCCCATGCCGCCAGGGACCGGGGCCCGGCCCTTCCCCATCCTCCGGGGGGGGCTCCAATCGGTCCGGGGCCTGATTTTTAAAATATGGATAAATGGGGTCGGGCATGAGAATGGTTTTTTCGGGTACCGGTTTATTTTTCAATAGCTTAATATTTGTAGTATGTCAATCAAAAAAAACCACAATATATTGTGGTCTTAAAAGGCCTCCTCGGGGATATCCAGGGCCGAGGTATCTTCCTGGCGCAGGGTGACCTGCCGGGAAAAGACATTGGTCAGGATCTGGCGGCAGAAGAAGTGGACGGTCTCGATCTTGCCCCGGTAAAACACCTCCTGGGCCGATCGGGGCGCAGCGGTCTTATGTTTATTCCGGGCGACCAGCCCCTGCTCGAGCATTTCCCGGGCCAAAACCGCCTCGGCCAGGCACTCCAGAAACCGGGTCGCCGACAGCGGAATCAGACCGAGGCGGCCTTCCTGAAAGTAAGACAGGAAACGCCCGGCATAGTCGGCCAGGACCTCGCCGGCCTGGGCCAGGAGGATGAAATCCCCGCTGAAATCCGGGTCCTCCCGGTGGGCCTGGGCAAAGGCCGTCAAACCGGCCAGCCAGCCCTGGAAAACGGCGCCGCCCTGCCTGGTCAGCTTCCGGCCTACCAGGTCCAGGGCCTGGATGTAGGTCGTGCCTTCGTAGATGGAGGCGCTTTTCACGTCCCGGGCGTACTGCTCCACCGGGAACTCCCGGCAATAGCCCACCCCGCCCAGGACCTGGATGGCCTCCCGGCAGAGCTGATAGGCAAAATCGGAACAGTAGGCCTTGACCAGGGGCGTGAGCAGGTCCACCGTCTGGCCGGCATCGCGCCGGGCCGCCTCGTCCGGGTCGAAGCGGGAGACATCCGTCAGGTAGAAAAGCTTCAGGATGAAGGCCCGCATGGCCTCCGTGCCGGCCTTGAGGGTCAGGAGCATGCGGCGCACGTCCTCGTGTTCGACGATTCGCACCCGGGGTCCCGAACGCTGGCTGAACCGGGGGCCCTGGACCCGCTCCCGGGCATACAGGCGGGCGGCATCGTAGGCGGCGCAAGCCAGGCCCTGGGCCAGCAGCCCCGTGCCGATGCGGGCCTCGTTCATCATCTGGAACATCTTGGCCATGCCGGTCTGGGGCTCGCCGAGGAGGAGGCCCCGGCAGCGGCCGTTCTCCCCGAAGCTGAGCCCGCAGGTGGCCGAGCCGTGGAGGCCCATCTTGTGTTCGATGTTGCTGCAGAAGACGTCGTTGGGTTCGCCCAGGGAGCCGTCCGGGTTGACCCAAATCTTGGGCACGATGAAGAGGCTGATGCCCCTGGTGCCCTCCGGGGCCCCGACGATACGGGCCAGGACCAGGTGGATGATATTTTCGGTCAGGTCCTGCTCCCCGCCGCTGATGAAGCGCTTGGTCCCCTCGATTCGATAGACCCGCGGGTCGCCGCCGGTCGGTTCGGGGATCGCCTTCGTTTTCAGATACCCCACGTCGCTGCCGGCGTCCGGCTCGGTCAGACACATGGTCCCGCCCCAGAGGCCGTTGTACATCTTTTCGCAGAAAAGGGCGCGGTCTTCGGCGCTGCCGAAGTTCTCGATCAGGTGGGCGGCCCCCACCGCCAGTCCGGAATAGATCTGCAAAGCGGAGTTGGCGCTGATGAAGTATTCGGCCACCTGGCCGTAGATGGTCAAGGGCAGGCCCTGGCCGCCGAACTCCGGCGATACGGCCAGGCTGAACCAGCCGTTTTCGGACAACACCTTCCAGCAGTCATGAAATGACGCCGGGACCTTAACACGGCCGTTTTCATAGACCACCCCCTGCTGGTCGCCATCCTGCAGGGTCGGCCCGATTACCTCCCGGGCCACCTTGCGGCCTTCGCCCAGGATCATCTTAAAGTCGTCGAGGGTAAAATCCTGGAAGGCCTCATAACGGAGCAGGCGTTCCAGGTCCAACACTTCAAACAGCACGAAATTCGGATCGCGGTCGTCCCGCCGGAAAAAATTCACACCCATGGTCGACTCCCTTTCGCTTGTGATTTCCTCATGGAAAAATGCACCTTCTCCCCATAACAAAGTCGAGGCCCCGGGTCAACGAATTTAGGCGCTGCCGGGGCGACCAAGTATATGGCGGTCGAAAATCTTTGGACGTCTGGGGCTAAGGAAGTGGGGCATCGCCTAAGGCCGCGAGGACCTGGGAAGCGCGGCAGGGGGGAAAGCCGTGTCCGGCCTGATCCCTGCGACGGCCGGTCCGGAATGGCAGCGCACCTCGTTGTTCAGAGCCGGGGACAGTGCCTTGGGCCTGACGACGAAACCGGACAGGTTCTCCGCTGTTCCTTCTTCGTAGCGGGCCCGCAGCCGGTATTCCCGGGGCGGTGTGCACCAGGCCTTGATCGCTATGGGCCTTTTTCACCAAGGCGCTGACCATTGACAATTTCAGTATATTGGTAGTATATTTAGTTAGCTAACCGCGAACAGGATGGGACTTTTCCTTTTTGGGTCACCTAAAAACCGTTTGGTTTTTATTTGCCGGTTTTCGACATAAGGCGAAGAATGAACTGGCATCGATTATAGAAAGCTACCATAAAAGGATAATCTATGCCGGAAATTTGCAGGTTTTTCGGAATCATCATCCGAATGTATTTTAACGAGCACGAACCACCGCATTTCCATGCCGAATATCAAGGGAAAAAGGCCGTCTTCGATTTCAATGGCAATTTAATAAAAGGGAGCTTGGCATCAAAGACAGCCACAAAACTTGTGAGGGATTGGGTTGACCTCCGGTTTATCGAACTCAATGAAGACTGGGGCCTGGCCCAAGATGGCAAAGAAATAAAAAAAATAGAACCTTT
>JALOOY010000251.1 GCA_025454185.1 Thermodesulfobacteriota bacterium | reverse complement strand
TCCGGAATATGTGGACCTGGCTTTCAGGACGGCGCTGAGCGGCCGCCCCGGCCCGGTCTACCTGGAGCTGCCGGTGGACATCCTGAACGGCTCGGTGGCGGAGGACCAGGCGCTGAAGCGAAATACCCGGGTTCTTTCCCGCCCGGCCGATCTCGACCAGGCCGCCGCCTTGGTGGAGCTGATCCGCCAGGCGCACAAACCGGTACTGATCGCCGGCAGCGGCGTCTGGTATTCCGGGGCCGAGGAGGCCCTGGTCCGGTTCGTGGAAAAGACCGGGGTGCCGGTGTTTACAGCGTCCCTGGGACGGGGGGTCATCCCGGACAGCCACCCTTTGTGTTTCGAATCCGCGCTGGCCATCCGGCCGGGGGCCGGTTTTCAGGCTTACATGAACACCGATCTGGTGATCCTGCTGGGGAACCGGATCAGCCTGTTTTACATCTTCGGCGACATATTCAATCGCCAGGCCAGGATCGTCCAGGTGGACATCGCCGGGGAGGAGTTGGGCCGCAACCGCACCGTGGATCTGGCGATCACCAGCGATATCAAGGCACTGCTGGGCGCCTGCAATCTCTATTTAAATCTGCGGGAGGATGCCGATGGTCGGCCTGAACACTTCGCCGGCTGGGTGGCCGAATTGCGGAAAGCGGCCGCGGACAGCCGGGCACTGGCCCAACCCAACTGGGAGAGCGCCGCCGTTCCCATCCATCCCCTGCGTCTGATGCGGGAAGTGGACGCCTTCCTGGACCGCGAGGACGACCTGGTGGTGGCCGACGGGGGTGATACCACCACCTGGATGGGCATGACCCGCACCATCAACCGCCCCGGCCGCTATCTGGATTACGGGATCTTCGGCTGCCTGGCTGTGGGCCTGCCCTTTGCCAACGCCGCCAAATTGCTCCATCCGGATCAGCGCGTCTGTCTGGTCACGGGGGACGGATCGCTGGGCTTCAATTTTATGGAGTTCGAAACGGCTATACGCAAAGGGCTGCCCATCGTGGTGGTGATCAACAACGACCTGGGCTGGGGCATGATCCGCCACAGCCAGGAAATCAAGATCGGCCGGGCCATCCCCGAAGGGACCTATATCGGCCGGGTGGACTACCATAAAATGGTGGAGGCCCTGGGCGGACTGGGCTTCCTGGTGGAAAAACCTGAAGAAATCCGGCCGGCCCTGGAACAGGCCTTCGCTTCGGGGAGGACCGCCTGCATCAATGTCATGACCGACCCCTCGGTGATCAGCCCGGGCAGCCTGGCCCTGGCCAATCTGGGAGGGTATAAGGCTTTTTAATAATAACCTTTTAATTATTAACCGACTTAACCCCGGTCCTTATGTTTGTATGATCCTGCCCGGCGCCGGGGACAGCGAAGTCCAGAGAAACGGGTGTCCATCCTGATGAGATCAAAACCAGCATTTAGTCCATCCCGTACTACCCTTGGTCTTCACCGCCCAGGGGAAAATCCCCCCGGACTCTTTCTCTCCTTGATCGTCTTTTTGCTGGCGGCCACCCTTCTGGTCTCCGGCTGCGGTTCCGAAAAGAAAGGCGATCCCGCTGCCGGACGGCGCGACCGGCTCGTGCCGGTGTCCGTCAGCCCCGTCCTCCAGAAGACCATACCGCTGGAGGTTTCCGGCATCGGCAATGCCGAAGCCTACTCCAGCGTGCCCGTCAAGTCGCGCATCGGCGGGGAATTGAAAAAGATTCATTTCCGGGAAGGCCAGGAAGTCCGGCAGGGAGACTTGATTTTCACCATCGACCCCCAGCCCTACGAAGCCGCCCTGAAACAGGCCCTGGCCAACCTGGCCCGGTCCGCGGCCCTGGCCAAGAAGGCCGAGGAGGACTTGAAGCGTTACCAGGACCTGATCCGGAAGGAATACATCAGCCGGGAACAGTTCGACCAGGCCCAGGCCAACGCCGAGGCCCTTGCGGCCGCCCTCAAGGCCGATCAGGCGGCCGTAGAAAATGCCCGCCTGAACCTGAGTTATTGCTCCATCCACGCCCCGCTTTCCGGGGTTACCGGCAGCCTGCTCTTCCACCAGGGGGCGCAGATCAAGGCCAACGACGACAAGGCCATGGTCACCATCAACCGGGTTCAGCCCATCTACGTCAGCTTCTCGGTTCCGGAGTCCTTCCTCCCCGACATCAAGAAATTTGCGGCCCGGGGACCGCTGCCGGTCAGGGTTTCCGTGGATAACGGTACTACCTTCAGTGAAGAAGGGTTACTGACCTTCATCGACAACACCGTGGACCTGACCACCGGGACCATCCGCTTGAAAGGCACTTTCGACAATAGAAACAAAGCCCTCTGGCCGGGCCAATTTCTGCGCGTCGCCCTGACCCTCAGCTCCCAGCCCGACGCCATCGTCATCCCCAGCCAGGCCATTCAAACCGGAATCCAGGGCCAATACGTCTTTGTGGCCACCGCCGAACAGAAGGCCGAAGCCCGCCCCATCACGGTGGGCCGGAACCTGGAGGGGTTGACGGTCATCGAAAAAGGCCTGAAACCCGGGGAGCAGGTGGTCACCGACGGGCAGTTTCAACTGGCGCCCGGCAGCAAACTGCAGATCAAACAGGCGGTCAATCCTGCCGGAGAACCGCGTCCATGAACGTCTCTGAGGGCTTTATCCGCCGGCCGGTCATGACCACGCTGGTCATGGCGGGCATCCTCATTTTCGGGATCATGGGCTACCGGGCCCTGCCGGTGAGCGACCTGCCCAATGTGGATTTCCCGACCATCCTGGTTACGGCCGAGCTGCCCGGGGCCTCTCCCGAAACCATGGCCTCGGCCGTGGCCACGCCGCTCGAAAAGGAATTCTCCACCATCGCCGGGCTGGATTCCATGAATTCCACCAGCGCCCTGGGGGTGGCCCAGATCACCCTGCAGTTCAGCCTCGACCGGAGCATCGACGCCGCGGCCCAGGATGTGCAGTCCAGCATTTCCAAGGCGGCCCGACTGCTCCCTCCCACCATGCCCACCCCTCCTTCCTTTCGCAAAGTGAACCCCGCCGATCAGCCGGTCCTCTATTTGGCCCTCAGCTCGAAGCTGCTGCCCCTGTCCCTGGTGGACGAATATGCCCAGACCACCATTGCCCAGCGCATCTCCATGATCAGCGGAGTGGCCCAGGTGCTGGTCTACGGCTCCCAGAAATTTGCCGTACGTATTCAACTCAACCCCCAGGCCCTGGCCTCCCGGGGCATCGGGATCGACGAAATCGCCGCCGCCGTGGACCGGGGCAACGTCAACCTGCCCACCGGCACCCTGTACGGGACCCATCAGGCCTTCAACCTGCAGGCCAGCGGCCAGTTGCTGAAAGCCGACGAATACGAACCGTTGATCGTCGCTTACCGGAACGGCGCGCCGATACGCCTGCGGGAGATCGGCCGGGCCTTCGCCAGCGTGGAAAACGACAAGATCGCCAGTTGGTTCAACGGCCAGCGGGCCATCGTCCTGGCCATCCAGCGCCAGCCGGGGACCAACACCATCGAAGTGGTGGATTCCATCAGGAAACTGCTGCCCCAGTTCCAGGCCCAAATCCCGGCTTCCCTGGAATTCAAGGTCCTCTATGACCGCTCGCAATCCATCCGGGAATCCGTCGACGACGTGAAGTTTACGCTGGTCCTGACCATTGTCCTGGTCGTCCTGGTCATTTTCCTGTTTTTGCGGAATGTTTCGGCCACGGTCATCCCCAGTCTGGCCCTGCCCATGTCCGTGATCGGCACCTTTGCGGCCATGCGGCTCCTGGGCTTCAACCTGGACAACCTTTCCCTGATGGCCCTGATCCTCTCGGTGGGCTTCGTGGTGGACGATGCCATTGTCATGCTGGAGAATATCGTCCGTCACCTGGAGCGGGGGGAAACGCCTCTGGAAGCCGCGCTCCGCGGCTCCCAGGAGATCAGTTTTACCATCCTGTCCATGACCCTTTCCCTGGCGGCGGTCTTCATCCCGGTCCTGTTCATGGGCGGGATCCTGGGCCGGCTGCTCCATGAATTCGCCGTGGTCATCGCCGTGGCCATTTTGATTTCCGGCTTCGTCTCCCTCAGTCTGACCCCCATGCTCTGCAGCCGCTTCCTACGTCCGGGTCAGGCGCAGCGCCACGGACGGCTGTACATGTTTCTGGAACGTTTTTTCGAGGGTATGCTCCGGGTCTATGACTGGAGCCTGAAGAAAGTCCTGATCTACCGCCGCAGCACCATGGCCGTAACCGCCCTGACCCTGGCGGCCACGATCTATCTCTTCATCATCAGCCCCAAGGGCTTCATCCCCAGCGAAGACACCGGGCAGATTCTCTGCATCACCGAGGCCACCCAGGGGATCTCCTTTCAGAACATGGCCCGCCATCAGCAGGCCCTGATGGCTATCG
>JALOOY010000250.1 GCA_025454185.1 Thermodesulfobacteriota bacterium | reverse complement strand
TCAAAGGTGTGGGGGCATCATGACACCCCTCTCTAATGAAGCACACGGTATTGGCAGGAAAGAGATAAAAAGAAAGAGATACTTGGAGTGAATTATGAAGAAACTAATTGAACTCACGCCGGAATTTGTGGTTTGCCTCCACAATGAAGATTATCCTGCTTCCTTGGAACGGCACAAGATTTATCGTGTGGTGCCGGACGAGGACGCCGCTGCTGATGGGGATCTTCGGATTATCGACGAAAGCGGGGAAGATTATCTGTACCCGGCCGCATATTTCGTGTCTATTACAGTTCCTCGGATTGTGGAAGAATCTTTGCTGAAAGCTTCATAAGGTAATCAGGCTTTTTGTTACCAACTCGTCAACTACCCCCCTTCAAGGCATCAGAAGTATTCTTCACTCATTTTAAGGAAATGGGCCTATGGCCAGAGTCTCAGAACTTTTTGTGCGGGCATTGAGACAAGCGGGCGTCCGCCACGTCTTCGGCATTCCCAGCATCCACAACATCGGCCTCTACGACGCCCTGCGGGAAGAACCGGCCATCCGGCACATCCTCTGCCGGCAGGAGGCCGCCGCCACCCACATGGCCGACGGCTACGCCCGGGCCGGGAAAGGGGTGGGGGTGATCATCAGCTCCACCGGCCCCGGCGCCTGCTACATGGCGCCGGCCCTGGTCGAAGCCTGGGGGAGTTCATCGCCGGTCCTGGCCGTAACCACGAATATAGCCGTGGACCAGATAGGACGGGGCACGGGGACCCTGCACGAGCTGAAAGATCAGGACCATATTTTCAAATCCATTACCAAGCAGCGGTTCTGCCTGCGGACGCCGAACGACGTCCCGGCGACAGTTCCCCCGGCCATCGCCACGGCCTGCTCCGGACGGCCCGGCCCCGTCTATCTGGAAGTCCCCGCCGACCTCTGGGACCGGAAAGTAAGCGAGGCCCATGAGGAACTGGCTGCTCCCGATCCGGTTTCGGACTGCGCCCCCTGGCCCGGAGACCTGGAACAGGCCGTACAACTACTCGGCGAGGCTGCGTATCCCGCAATCCTGGCCGGGACCGGTGCCGTTCGGGCCGGGCTGGCCGAGGAGATCCGCTCTCTGGCCGAGGCGCTGCAGGCCCCGGTTTTTACCAACGCGGAAGGGAAGGGCCTGCTCCCGGAAGACCATGAATTGTCCTGCGGCAATGCCGCCCGGCGCGGGGTGGTCCGGGAAATGCTCCAGTCCGCCACCATCGTGCTGGCCCTGGGTACCCGCCTGCGCGCCGCGGATTATCAGCGGCGGGGCGTGTCCCTGCCCCGGTTGATCCATGTGGATTCGGACGACATCTGGATCAACCGGAATTACCCGGCGGAATTGCGCCTCAGCGGTGATGTGCGGGCCATTGCCCGGCGGCTGCGGGAACGGATCAGGGACCAGGCCCCCCGAGCCGGAAAAGGGAGTTGGCCCTTGGCCGTTCTCCAGGAAAATAGGAGCAAAGAGCGGGCCGCCGCTTTCCGGGATGGCCCGGAAATCGAATACCTCGATACGCTGCGCCGGGTCATCCCCCGGGAAGGGTCTCTGGTGGCGGATAATACCATGCTCGGCTACTGGGCCGAGTATTTTTACCCCTCTTTCCGGCCGGGCGGCCTGATCACCGCCAAAGGGTCGTCCATTATCGGCTTCAGCTTCCCCGCGGCCCTGGGCCTCAAGATCGCCTGCCCGGAGCGGCCCGTGGTGGCTCTGATCGGGGACGGTGGTTTTCTTTACTGTTCCCAGGAACTGGCCACCTGCCGCCGCCACGGTCTCGGTTTCCCTGTAGTGGTGGTCAACGACGGGGCTTATGGGATGATCGACCTCCTCCAGCGTCAAATCTATGGCCGGGGGGATTTCCAAACGGACCTGGTCAATCCCGACCTGCCGGCCTTGGCCGCCGCTTACGGCGTTGCCGCCGAGCGGGTAAAAACACCCCGCGGGCTGGAACAGGCCCTGGGGGAGGCCCTGGCCTCCCGGGAAATGCGGATCATCGAACTGCGGGCCTCCTTTGGCAACAACCCCTTTGTGCGGTATTAATACGAAAATACCGTCCGGCGAAGGAGTCAAATACAAGATATTTATCCTTATCGGATGCCCGCTGAAGACGGGCCTGGGGTGTTTTTTTGTTGACAAAATGAATTTAAATTATAAAATTTGAATTAATATTCATTTTTTGGAGTAAATAAATGGAAACCGACAGCCTCCCCCGACGGGAAAGGGAAAAAGCCCGGCAACGGAGGGAGTTGCTGGATGCCGCCCTCGAACTTTTTTCGGAGAAGGGCTATCACCATGTCTCCATGAACGAGATCGCCCAGAAGTCCGAGTTTGCCGTCGGTACCCTGTACAAATTTTTTAAGAGCAAGGAAGAACTCTATAAAACCCTGATGACAGACCTGGCCAACCGTTTCCACTCAGAACTATTGGAAGCATTGGAGGCCAAAGAGGATGAAATCGAAAAGCTCCAGAACTGGGTCAGGGTGGGAGGCGAAATTTTTCGAACCAATGCCTCGGCTATCCGACTTTTTTTAACCGAGGCCCAGGGAGCCAAGTTCAATCTCGACGCTAAGTTTAATTCTGAACTATTTGAAATTCATAAAAGTAAAATTGAATCCCTCAAAGCCGTATTTGCCTCGGGAATTCAGAAGGGCCGTTTCATAAAGATTGCCGATCCCACCCTTTTAGCCGTGGCTTTAGACAGCATCACCAGGGCCTCGCTTTTCCTTTGGTTGGATTCCCCCGACCAGTATCCATATCCCGAGAATACTGAGGAAATCCTTAATATTCTGTTCAAAGCGCTAATAGACCCAACAGCCGCCTTCCGTCTCTTCTGATCCGACACGGAAATTTCTTTGATTCCATTGGAGGTTTTTAATGCAACTAATTAAAAAAACAACTATAAAAACTTTCTGTCTCCTGGTGGTAACGGCTGGATTGCTTGGCCTAATGCTCGCCTCGTGTCAGCAAAAAACAGCGGCGCCACCACCCCGAACTTCGGAAGTGTCCACCATTGCGGTCAGCCCCCGCTCGATCGTGCTGACCACAGAACTCCCCGGGCGCACATCGGCTTATCGGGTGGCGGAAATACGCCCCCAAGTGAACGGGATCATCCTAAAGCGTCTGTTCAACGAAGGGACGGAAGTGCAAGCGGGGCAAGTACTTTATCAGATCGATCCGGCTCACTTTCAGGCCACCCTGGAAAATGCCAAGGCTGCCCTCGGCAAAGCCGAGGGAAATCGGCCGGCGATCCGCCTGAGGGCCGAACGCTTGCAGGAATTGATCCCCGACAAGGCGGTCAGCCAGCAGGAGGTTGATGATGCCGCTGCCGCTTTGAAGCAGGCGGAGGCTGATATCCAGTTCTGGAGAGCGATGGTGACTACGGCTCAGATTAACCTGGGTTACGCCCGCATCACCGCCCCCGTCACCGGCCGGATCGGCAAATCCAATGTGACCGAAGGCGCCCTGGTGACGGCCCACCAGCCCCTGCCGCTGGCCACCATTCAACAATTGGACCCCATTTACGTGGATGTCCCCCAGTCCACCAGCGAATTGTTGCGCTGGAAACGCCGCCAGCAAGACGGCCGCCTGAATCCCAACGGCGCCCGTCAAAAAAAGGTCAAACTGATCCTGGAGGACGGCAGCGTCTATGACAGGGAGGGGACCCTGCAGTTTCGCGACGTCACGGTGGACCCTTCCACCGGGGCGGTCACGCTGCGGGTGGTTTTCCCCAACCCTGAAGGGACCCTGCTGCCGGGCATGTTCGTCCGGGCCGTGGTGCAGGAGGGCGTCCAGGAGCAGGCCATCCTGATCCCCCAGCAGGCCGTATCCCGGGACCCCAAAGGGAACCCCACGGCCTTGATCGTGGACGGTGCGGGCCAGGTGCGGCAGAAACCGCTGGTCCTGGACCGGGCCATCGAAGACCAGTGGCTGGTCATCTCCGGTCTGGCGGCCGGAGACCGGGTGATCGTCGAAGGCCTGCAGAAAGTCCGGCCCGGAGCGGCCGTCAAGACGGTTCCTTTTCGGGAAGCCGGATCCGCTGGGGCTGCGCCCTCACCGACGAGCCCACCGGCTCGACCGGGGAAATAAGGGAACCGGGCCATGTTGTCGCGCTTTTTTCTGGACCGTCCGGTCTTCGCCTGGGTCATCGCCATTATTCTCATGGTGGCGGGCGGTCTGGCCATCTACAATCTCCCTATTGCCCAGTATCCTCCCATCGCTCCGCCTTCCATCGCCATCACCTCTTTTTATCCGGGGGCGTCGGCGGAAACGGTGGAGAACAGCGTGACCCAGATCATCGAGCAGAAGATGACCGGGTTCGACAAGATGTTGTATCTGTCGGCGACCAGTGATTCCTCCGGTTCTTCACGGGTCGA
>JALOOY010000249.1 GCA_025454185.1 Thermodesulfobacteriota bacterium | reverse complement strand
CTGGCCTCAATGTTCAGGCTTCCGCCAGGATGACCATACTACCAGGTTATCATTACGCAATGGAGCACTGAGCGGACCTACTTGATGACCACCCGGTCAAAGCGGCCCTCGACCTGATTGGAAAAGCTGTTCCAGAACTGGGACTCCGATTTCCGCCAATCGGGCCCGAAGCGCCGGTCGAAAAAATCGCCCAGCCGACCGAAAAGCCGGCTCCAGCCTTCCTCGTTTTCATATTGCAGAATGTCCTCCAGGAAAGGGACCACGTCGCCCAGTTTTTCCTTGGGCAGATAGGCCCGGGCACCCATTTCAATGGATTTCTTGAGGGCTTCGGGACTGAGGGCATGGGCCGTCAGCATGGCCACGGGCAGGTCCTGTTTGCGGGCCTCTTCCAGCAGTTCGAAACCCCGGACCCCCATGATGTCCAGGATCACCAGGTCAAAGGCCTTTTGCTGGAGCAATTCCACCGCCTGCTCGTAAGAGGTGGCCTTATATATTTTGCAGCCCTCGCAGGAGCCGCTGATTTCCTCTTCCAGGATATCCAGCACATCCTGTTCGTCGTCCACCGCCAGTATTTTTTTCCCCTTTAAAATGGAATCCTTCATCAACCCGTTCTCCTTTCGTCTGACCAGGGGGGGCAAATCCACGGTGAACGTCGTCCCCTGCCCTTCCCGGCTCTCGAATGCAATGGTTCCACCCATGGTTTCCACCAGGGTCTTGATTCCCGCCAGGCCCAGCCCCAGGCCGGACCACTGAAATGGATTGTTTTCTTCGATGCGCACAAAGCGGCCGAAAAGAATTTTCTGCCCCTCCCGGGAGATGCCCGGCCCGTCGTCCCGCACCGTGATCAAAAGATTTTGTTCGCCGTTGAGGGTGATATGCAGCCGGCTCTTCCGGTATTTCAGCCCGTTGCTGATCAGGTTTCTCAAGATCTGGCTGATCTTGCGCAGGTCATGGCAGAAAAGGGACCGGCAAAATCTTCCGGAGATTTCGATGGCAATGCCTTCCTGGTCCAAAACTTCCCTAAAATCCTGCAAGGTATTGGCCCGGTCGAGCCGTTCCACCGTCTGGGGCGACACCACCTCCAGGGCCTCCACCAGGGCCTCCCGCACCACCTGTTCCAGGTAAAAATAGTCCCGGTGGTAAAACCCTTCTTCCGAGCGCAGGATCTCGATCATTTCCTGCAGCAGATTCTGTGATTTCTGAATATTCCGGGCAATGCGCTCCAACACCGGCCGTTGCCGGTCGCTGACCGGGCCGTAGCGCTCCGCCCTCTGAATCAGGTTGTGGACGCTGGTGGAGGCGATAGCCAGCGGACTGCGCAGATCATGGATCAGCAGGTCGAAAAGGCGTTCTTTTTCCTGGATGCGGACGGTCAAATCAGGCATAGAATCCCCGCCGGATGGAAACGATTTATTCTTCTATCTAATAACTTATTTTTGGCGCCGGGGCAAATATTTAAAGACCGGTGGCCTCATTTATTTCCTTTTTCCGATCCGGAAGCGAAACTTCCATCCCCTTAGGGCTCGGCCCCTTCAAAGATCAATGTAAAGACGGTCCCGCCGGAGTCGGCGCAATCTTCCGGGACACGGCAGTAGGGGCATCCGGCGATGCTCCCCGGACAAGGGTCCTCGTTGCGGGGAAGATGGCGGCAGCGTCGGGTTTCAAAGGCCAGCCGGAAACCGTAACACTGGCCGAAGAGCTTGCAGCGCAGCAGATCCAATCCCTTGCCCCCGGCGTTGAAGGCAAACGGTTTTTTAGACGTATACAAGTCGGTTTCCTGCGTAGGAAATAGCCCGTCAAAAAGATATTTCTGGTTTTCCGGGGTAATGCCCACCCCGGTATCCTCCACCCCCAGGACGACTTCCCGCCCCTCTCGCCGTAGAAATACCCGGACCCGGCCCCCGTCCGGGGTATTTTCCACCGCGTTTTTCAGCAGACCCCACAGCGTTTCCCGCAGGACCCTTTCCTCGACAGGTCCGGCAATAGTCCGGTCCCCCTCCACCACCAGGGCCAGTTCCCGGTCGGCGGCACGTTCCCGGACCCGGTCGACCTGCTCCAGGATGACCGGATACAGGGGCCGGGGCTCCCGAACACCGGGGGTCTCCTGCAGGCGCCCGCTCAACCACGATTGAATCACCTGCCACTGATGAAAGAGCTGGGGGGAGATTTCCTGGCGCCGCCGCCAGCGGTCCATGCGTTCGTGGAGAATCTCCAACAGGCGGCGGTCCTCGAGGCGTTGGTGCGAACGGACAATCTTTTCCGCCTCCTGCTGAATTTCCACCAGACGCTCCAGATTTTTATCCAGGCCGGCAAAGATCTCCCCTTTGATCGGTTGGGGCGGATCCGCCGCCAGTCGCCGCTCCAGGAGGCGCAGGTTGCCCTGGATCACGGACAAGGGGGTGCGCAGCTCGTGGGACAGGTGGTTCAGGGCCTTGTCCTTGGCGCGGTTGAGACTGCGCAATTCCTCCTGAGACTGTTCCAGGGCTTCCAGACGGGCCTGCCGGAGTTGGGCCATCTCCAGATAAACGGCGGCGTGGTTCACGAAGGTCTGCAGGAAGTCGATGTCCTCCCGGCTGAATGGGCCTTCCCGCTTGTTGAGCAACTGCATGACGCCCAGGACCGACCGGTCCCGGCCGAAAATGGGCAGGCAGAGCAGGCCGCGGGTGCGATAGCCCGTGCGGCTGTCCGGTTCCGGATTGAAACGGGGGTCCCCGTAGGCGTCCTCCAGATTGATGATCTCCCCGGTCTGAAAACAGGCCCCGGCCAGGCCGGAGGAAGCCGGTATGCGGATGACGGCCCCGTTTAAACCGGTGGCGGCGGTCGACCAGAGCTCGTTCCGCTGCCGGTCGTAGAGGAACACGCTGCAGCGTTCGGCCCGGACCACCCGGGCCGTCTTTTCGGCCAGTTGCAGGAGCAGGAGATCGATCTCCAGGTCCAGGGAGATCAGTTGCCCCAATTCCTGCAGGGCCTCCAGTTTTCGGGCAAAGTTCTGCCGGAACCGCTGCAGGTCCCGGTCCTGGCGACGGCGGGAGGCGGTCCGGCGTTCGCCGGCCCCGGATGGCGGACCTTCGTTGTGGCCGGGTGGAACGGAGGATAAGGTCATGATCATAAATTTTGTAAGTTTACCGGTGCATTGTCAAGGATATTATGCCTTGCCTTTTTGAGGGAAAGGGCCGATTCGGAAAAGCCGGGGAGGTCGACAGGCCTTCCCCGGATTTTTTTCCTTGAATATTCCCGATGAATCCATTAAGGAGAGGCTATGTTGGAAAACAGCGTGAAGCTGATGCGTTGTCTGGTGCACAAGGTCCGGGGACCGGAGAACCCGGGGGAGGTCCGCTGGATTCCCTTCAACGAATTCGACCTCTGGAAATTCATGGTCAGCAGCCAGCACCACCTCACGGTGGAAGCGGAAGCGCTCTACTTCTACATCCCCCGGGAGGAATACGAACGGCACGAACCCCTCTATTCGCGGCTGCCCCAATTCCCGGTAAATAAAATCACCCTTTATTTTTTCCTCAAGCCCGCCCAGGTGCTGGTCCCGATCAGCCGTTATTTCCCGGCCGAGGAATATGACCGGATCAAACCCACCTTCCTGAGCCACTTCAAGGCCTTTGAGGACCGCAACCATTCCACCAAATTCCTGGAAGACCTGGCCGAAGAATCCGGGGTCTGTCTCCAGCCGCAAGGTTTCGGCCCGGCCTGATCCCCCGCTGCCCTTGTTCCGTTAATCCCGACCTTCCTCCGGAAACCGAAGCTTGTCGGAACTGCTACCCAACCATCTGCTCCAGCACTGCCCCAAAAAGAACGGCCTAATCGCTCCATCTCGTAATCACAACCGTATTCTGGTCATCCTGGCGCAGGCCAGGATCCAGGTGGGAAAGGGATAGGACTCTCCTGGATGCCGGGCATTCAACCAAGCTCATGGCACCGGCGTGACGAGGTGCTGCCGGGCTTCACCCGGAGTGGTCACGACCTGCATTTTTTTCAGCCTATAGGGTGCCCACATTGTAAAATCCTCCACTAAGCGCCCCCGGAATCCGGAGCGGGGGTCCGTCCGCAACGGGGGCAGAGGCGCCATTGGTTTTTCAGCTCCTGCCCGCAGGAGCCGCATTGCCGGACCAGTACGGCGGCGCAGTGGGGGCAGAAGCGATAGGAGGCCTCCAGAGGACCATGGCAGACCGGACAGACCGGGCTTCCCACCTCGTAGGGCACGACGCGCATCATTTCCTCCAGGTCGATGGTCCCGGCCCGCAGCTTTTGCAGCGCGCAGTCCAAAAGCGATTCCATTCCTTCGGCAGCGGCCAGGGAGCGTATTTCCCCTTCGGCGGCCCGGTTCAGTATGGCCTGGCGAATGGCAGGACTTATCCTCAACAATTCGAAGACACCC
>JALOOY010000248.1 GCA_025454185.1 Thermodesulfobacteriota bacterium | reverse complement strand
ACTTCTTCATCTTCTTCATAAAAACCGCTTCGGCCTTGTTGGCAGCCGCTTCCGCTTTTTCAGCGGCTTTCTCGGCCCGCATGGCCGCGTCTTCCGCCTTCTGAGCCGCCATTTCGGCCTTCTTGGCTGCCGCCTCTGCTAAACTGGCCGCGGCTTCGGCCCTCTTGGCTGCGGCCTCGACTACGGAGCAGTCACAGCCGGCCTTGGCCACAGGGGCCGGAGCAGGAGCAGGGGCCGGAGCCGCCTTCGGCGGTTCAGCCGTCGCCTCCTTGAAACAGCCACACCCGTAACTAAAAGCAGCCAGGAAAAAAACCAGGGTAAAAAGACTTGCCAAACGAATCGCCCGCTTTTTGGGTTTGATCACCTTCCCTCACCTCCTCCCTCGATAAACTAAAATACCAGAAATAAAAATTACAAGTAAGTGTAAGGATTAAAAATATTTATACTATAAAAGTAATAAAAAAAACGTCGCCTTGTCAAGGAAAAAAATCAATTTCGCGAAATGTCTACCGGGATCCCTTGGGCCTGTCGTAAAACCTGATTAAATAGGTCCAGGTCGATCCGATCGGTCAGACGGCTTTTCTTTATCTTGTCGTGCCCATAGGCGGTCAGGTCCGGGATCCGGCTGTAGATGTCTGGGTGTACTTCGGCATAAATCCGGCCTTGCTTGAAGCCGATTTTAACCGGCTCGTAAATCATTTCCACCGGTGTTTTCAAAGGGACGGCCGGGAAAAGCCTTTCGATGTCCTCCGGATAGAGCCGGATGCAGCCGTGCGTTACCAGTCGGCCGATGGCCCAGGGGAAATTGGTCCCGTGAATCCCGTATCCGGGAATGGAGAGCCCCATCCAGTAATCTCCCAGCGGGTTGTCCGGCCCGGCCGGCATGACCTTCATCTGGTATTTTTCCTGGAGCGATTCCGGTATGTGCCAGGCCGGGTTTTTACGCTTTTGCGCCACATGAAAGGTGCCGAGAGGACTGTACCAGCCCTCGTCGCCGATCCCGATGGGATAGGTCCGGACCATCTGAATGGATTTGATGAAATAATAAAGGCGCATCTCCGCGATATTGATGACTATCCCATACTTGGCCGTGGGAGGAAGGACCCACTGGGTTGGGAGGGTCAGGCGGGACCCTTGCGGGGGGATCCAGGGGTCGATGTCCGGGTAAAGGACCTCCAGTTCGTTGAAACCCAGGTTGTTGTCCCGGGCAATATCCAGGAGGGTGTCTTTTTTTTGGGTGACATGTTCCCCCACCACCCCGATGACGGTATCGGCGTTGGGATCGAGGGCCACCTGCGGGTTGGGATAACGAAAGGAATAGGCCCCCCGGGCCCAGGCCGGGGAGGTGACAGACAGCAAAAACAAAGACAGGGCGATCACCAACACACAGGGATGGTTCGTTGATTTCATGCCACCTTTCCAAACATTAATGAATTATTTCAACTATAAAATTAATTGTTTAAGATTTAATGGACAGTTGACAATTCAAGTTTTTCAATTGAATATTATATCCTCTTCCGGGGACAAAAAGTCAAGAGAAAGGGGCTTTTTATTTGACTTGCCCCGCGTTCCCCATTAAGTTCAGTTGCCGGTCCTTGAAATTTGAGGTATTGGAGTATAGGAGTGCTGGAGTAATGCCCCCAAAGCCGGAATTTGACGCCCCACAAGCCGCGGGTAAAGACCGTTTGACGTTGATCACCGGTCCCAGCCGGGGCGGTAAGACGGCCCTGGCCCTGCGTCTGGCCGCCACCCGTGTTCCCCCCCGGCTCTACCTGGCCACGGCGCAGGCCTTGGATCAGGAAATGGTTTTGCGCATTCACCGGCATCAGGAGGAACGGGGCAGGGACTTTGAAACCCTGGAGGAACCACTGGCGCTGGTCCACGCCCTTCAGGGTCTGCGTCGCCGTTTTTCGGTTGTAGTGATCGATTGTCTGACCCTCTGGCTGAGCAATCTGCTGGGGAAGTGGGGCGATCGGGAGGATGAGGTCCAGGAAGCGGCCGGAAGCCTGATCCGATTTCTATCGAATTTTCCAGTTCCGACCGTGATCATCTCCAACGAGGTGGGGTGGGGGATCGTCCCGGAGAATGCCCTGGCCCGGCGCTTCCGCGATCTCTCCGGAAAAGTAAATCAGGAACTGGCCGCCTCGGCCGACCGGGTGATCCTCAGCGTGGCCGGAATCCCCCTGGTCCTCAAGGGCCCTCCGTTATAAAGTCTTTCATTAATTGGCGATTGATAATTGCCTTTATTTTCTGTTTTCTAATAAATAATAGGCGATCATTAACAAAAAATTACATTATCCCATGACCTCTTTCTTAATTGCCTTGCGCTTCCTGACGATCTTGCCCCTGGGCCGGCCTATCCCGGTCGATTCGGACCAGGTCGTGCGCTCCAGTAAATACTACCCTCTGGTCGGGCTCATGCTGGGAGGGCTGTTTTGGCTTTTTTACGGGCTGGTCCGCAATGCCTTTCCTTCGGAGCTTTCCGTGGGCCTGCTGCTGGCCTTGGGGGTTGTCATGACCGGCGCCCTCCATTTGGATGGTTTGGCGGACTGTCTGGACGGCTGTTACGGCGGAAAGACGCCGGCCGACCGTTTGCGGATCATGAAAGACGTCCATGTGGGGACCATGGGCATTGTGGGTTTGATAGTGCTCCTCGGATTGAAGTTTCTCGCCTTGAAACAGATGCTTTCTTCCCCGGCCCTTCTTTACTGGCTGCTCCTCATCCCCGCCGCCGGTCGCTGGACCCCTGTTTTCTTATCCGCTTTTTGGCCGTACGCCCGGGTCGAGGGTGGACTCGGCCAGGGGCTGGTACAGGCCATGCGCAAGAAAGAATTATTCTGGGCCACCCTGCTGGCCTGGGGAATCGTTATCGGCGTGGCCGGCTGGCCGGGGTCGGGGCTCATGGTGCTGCTGCTGGTGTGGAGTCTCCTGGCCGGCTGGTTTTTTTCGAGGAAGCTCGGGGGAATTACCGGCGATACCATGGGCGCCGTCATCGAGACCGGGGAATTGGCCGGCTTGTTATATGTGGGGGGAATCGCCCCCTATGTCTAAACCACAGGGGCCCTCCACCAGGCTGCTCTTAATCCGGCACGGCGAGGTAGTGGCCGAGGCCCAGGGGAAATTCCTGGGTTTTACCGATGTAGGCCTGAGCCCGCGCGGCCGGGAGCAGTTGGAGCATCTGGCGCGACACCTGCCGGCCCCGGACCGGGCCTATTGCAGCGACCTGGAGCGGGCGGTGGATTCCGCCGGGATCCTCTGCCGGGGGCAGGCCATCCTTCCGGAGAAGCGGCCCGCCTTCCGGGAAATGGATATGGGGGACTGGGACGGCAAAGACTGGGAGGAAATCGACCGCCGTTATCCGGGCCGAAAAAAATTCCATTTCACCAATTTGAACCGGTTCCACTTTCCCAACGGGGAATACTGGAATCCTTTTCGCACCCGGGTCCTGAAAGGCTTGAAGGAAATCATTCGGGAAAATCAGGGGAAAACCATCCTCCTGGTGGCCCACGCCGGGGTAAACCGCATCATCATCGCCCAGGCCCTGAAACTGCCCTTCAAAAACATGTTTTTTCTGGACCAGGCCTACGCCTGCCTGAATATCATCGAATATTTCGACGGCTATGCCCTGGTCAGGCTGGTGAATGGAACCTTCCCAGGTTAAGCTGAACTGAGCCAACCAAAGATAAACTCGAAATTCGAAATCCGAAATCCGAAACAAATTCAAATGACCGAAAATCCGAAATTCAAAACAGGTGGGCTTTCCCGAACGCAGGTCTGCCAATCTGCCAGCCTATAAAAACTTTACCGCACCAGCGCCGGATTAAAGGAGGGATAGTGTTTCGATCATTTGAATTTTTGAAAATTTGGATTTGTATCGAGTTTCGAGTTTCGGATTTCGAATTTAACTTTGCCGCGGCTTAGCGAGTGTCGGCCTTTCAATTCGTCATCGCTTACCTGCTCGACCTGGTCCTGGGGGACCCGCGCTGGTTTCCCCACCCGGTTCGCCTCTTCGGGCGGGCCATTCAGGGTCTGGAAAAAATACTGCGCCGGCCCTCCGGGCATCCGGCCTGGGAAAAGTCGGCCGGCCTCCTGCTGGCTGTAGGACTGCCGGGCAGCGTGGGGCTGATCAGCTTCTTCCTGCTGGCGGTCTGGCTGGAGGCCTATCCGCTGCTCCAGACCCTGGCAACCGTCTTCCTGGCTTACACCACCCTGGCCACGCGATCCCTGCACCTGGAAGCCGCCCGGGTGGTCCAGGCCCTGGAGGCGGGCCGGGTGAACGAAGCCCGGAAATGGCTGTCCTGGATCGTGGGCCGGGATACGGAGAACCTGGACCGGGAAGGGATGCTGCGGGGCACCTTGGAGACGGTGGCTGAAAACCTGTCGGACGGGGT
>JALOOY010000247.1 GCA_025454185.1 Thermodesulfobacteriota bacterium | reverse complement strand
TACACCCGCTTCATGTGGGGACTCAAGCCGATGAGCGGTTTGGTCTGAAAGGCCAGGGGCGGGGCCGGTTCGACGGTCGGGGACGGCTGTCCCTCGTATTTGGAAAAGGCGCTCTGAATGACCGATTTCAACTCGGCCAGGTCAAAGGGTTTGGGAAAATAGTCGTAGGCGCCCTCGTTCATGGCCTCCACGGCGGTTTCCGTATCGGCAAAGGCCGAAATCATGATAACCTCGGTCCGGGGTTGGAGGTTCTTGATTGATCTCGAGCATTTCCCGGATGCTGGCCTCGTCATCCACTACCAGAATGGAGTTCATAGGGGTTCACTCCAGATTTGGGTTCAAATGATTATAGACAACGCGGCCGTCGACCATGGTCAGCACCGCCTTGCCTTTCAGGCGTTGACCGTGAAAAGGGGAGTTCCTGCTTTTGGACCGGAATTTCTGAACGTCCACTTCGAATTCCAGGGCCGGGTCGATGAGGGTCAGGTGGGCCGGCCCTTCGATCCGCAGCCGTCCCCAGCCTTCGAGGCCGAGGACCCCGGCGGGACCGACGGTAAATTTCGCCAGGGCCTGGGCCCAGGTGAGGGCCCCCTTATGGACCAGTTGCAGGGTCAGGGGCAGGGCGGTCTCCAGACCGATCAAGCCGCTGGCGGCCCGGTCGAACTCCACCTCTTTTTCCAGGGGACTGTGGGGGGCATGGTCCGAGGCAATGGCATCGATGGTGCCGTCCCGGAGCCCTTTTACCAGGGCCTGCTGGTCTTCCCGGGTCCGCAGCGGCGGGTTGACCTTGGCCAGGGTGTCGAACCCCACCACGGCCTCTTCGGTCAGCGAGAAATAATGGGGGGCCGTCTCGGCCGTCACCGGCAACCCCCGCTTTTTGGCCTCGCGGATGATCTGTACCGAACCGGCGGTACTGACATGGGCAATGTGCAGGCGGCTTTCGGTCAATTGGCAGAGCTGAATGTCTCGCTGGACCATGACCTCTTCGGCGGCGGCCGGGACCCCGCGCAGGCCCAGCCAGGTGGAGGTGGGCCCTTCGTTCATGACCCCGTCCTGGCTCAGGTGCAGGTCTTCGCAATGGGCGATGAGGGGCAGGCCGAAGGTCTTGGCGTATTCCAGAGCGCGGCGCATCAATTGGGCGTTCATTACCGGGCGGCCGTCGTCGGAGAAGCCCACGGCGCCGCTTTCCTTCATTTCCCCGAATTCGGAAAGGCTTTCCCCCGCCAGACCCATGCTGATGGCGCCGATGGGAAAGACCCGGGCCAGCCGGGCCTCCCGGGCCTTGCTCAAGATATAGGAACAGACCGACTGGTTGTCGTTCACCGGCATCGTGTTGGGCATGCAGGCCACGGCACCGAACCCGCCGGCCACGGCGGCCTGGACCCCGGTCAGGATGGTTTCTTTGTACTCCTGCCCCGGTTCCCGCAAGTGGGTGTGCATGTCGATCAAGGCCGGCGTAACGATGAGGTCGTCGGCCGGGATCAGGACGTATTCGGTGAGGTCTTTCAGGGAGCGCTTAGGCGAGGACGTCTGCAGGGCGCGAATCTTGCCGTTCTGGATGTAAATGTCCATCCGGTCGTCGATTTGATTGGCCGGGTCGATCAGACGCCCACCCTTGATCAGGATCTTCACTTCTTTTCACCTCCCAGGAGCAGGTACAGCAGGGCCATGCGCACGGCCACGCCGTTGGTGACCTGGTCCAAGATGACCGAGTAGGGGCCGTCGGCCACCTCCGGGTGGATTTCCACCCCCCGATTCAGGGGGCCGGGGTGCATGATGATGACATCCTTCCGGGCCTTTCTGACATTTCCGGGGTGGAGCCCGAAGAACCGTGAATATTCCCGTAAGGAGGGAAAGAGCATCTGCTGCTGCCGTTCGAGTTGGAGCCGCAGCATCATGATCACATCGGCCCGGGGCAGGAATTCTTCCAGACGATAGCCGACTTCCACGCCGTAGGCCTCAAGGTGGGGGGGGATCATGGTGGGCGGGCCGGCTACCATGACCTGGGCGCCCATGGTTTTTAAGCCGATCATATTGGACCGGGCCACCCGGCTGTGGGTCACGTCGCCTACGATCAAAACCTGGAGCCCCTGCAGGTGTCCTTTTTTTTCACGCATGGTCATCAAATCCAGCAGGGCCTGGGTGGGGTGTTCGTGCAGGCCGTCCCCGGCGTTGATGATCGAGGCCCGGATAAAACGGGACAATAGATGCGGGGCCCCGCCCATGGAGTGGCGGATCACGATGACGTCCGGGTTCATGGCTTCCAGATTGCGGCCGGTGTCGATGAGGGTTTCGCCCTTGACCAGTGAACTGCTGCCGGCGGAGAGGCTGACCGTATCGGCGCTCAATCGTTTGGCCGCAATTTCAAAGGAGGTCCGGGTACGAGTGCTGGCCTCATGAAAAAAGTTTACCACCGTCTTGCCCCGCAGGGTGGGGACCTTTTTGATATCCCGAAAGGAGATTTCCTTGAGGGATTCGGCCGTGGTCAGAATGACCTCGATCTCCTCCCGGGTCAGGCCTTTCATGCCCAGAAGATGGTGGCGGCTGAAGCTCATGACCGGGCTCCGGCCGGGCGAAAAAAAACCCCCTCGGCCTCCGGGGGCGAGGGGGCTGCGCTGCGGATGGAAAAGACCCAAACCATAACGGTTCCTTCAGGTGGCAAAAGCCGGGTATTTGGATTATTTCTCAGGCGACAGTTATTGTAGAGCCCGGTTAAAAAATTGTCAAGTCGATTTAACGGATCAGCTTGCCCAGTCGATTCCAGCGGACCCCGAAGTTCAGTCGGTCCCAGGACCAGTAGATAATGAAGGCTTTGCCGATGATGGCCTTTTGATCTACAAAACCCCAGTAACGGCTGTCGTAACTTTCATCCCGGTTGTCGCCCATGACAAACAATTTGCCCGGCGGGACCCGGATGGGACCCAGATTGTCCCGGGGCTGCTCCAGGATGGAAATGACATTCTGGTCGGAATGGACGCCGAAAGGGTCCTCCAAAGGTTTTTGATTGATAAAAACCTTTTTATCGGCGATTTGCACCGTATCGCCGGGCAGCCCGATGACCCGTTTGATAAAATCCTTCTGGGGATCGACCGGGTAGATGAAGACGATCACATCCTGTCGTTTAGGCTCCCCCAGCGGGATGAGGGTGTAATTCAAGGCCGTAAAGGGGACCCGAAATTTTACCCCGTAGAGGAACTTGTTGACCAGAATGTGGTCTCCGATTTGCAAAGTGGGTTTCATGGATCCCGAAGGGATCTTAAAGGCCTGAACGACAAAGGCCCGGATGAGTAGCGCCAGCAATATGGCAATGGCTATGGACTCGGCGTACTCCCTGACCGTCGATTTTTTCCGGCCCGGCGCCTCGCTGGAGGGTTTCTGCTTTTCCAAGACAACTCCTTTCGGGTGCGGCCGAACAGCCGCCCCTCTTTTTTAACGGGAAAGTCACGGGGAATCAAGAAAAAAGTCTTTCTTTACGACACGCCCTGTCTTAGAATTAGACCTTCGTATGGAAGAGAAGGAAACACCCCATCCCCATCATCGGCCTTACCGTTTTTGCCCCCACTGTGCCGGTCCGTTGAATAACCGTCTGGTAAAGCCCGGGGAGCCCGAACGGCTGGTCTGCGGCGCCTGCGGATTTGTCCATTACCTGGACCCGAAAGTGGCGGCCTGCACCGTCACTTCCTATAACGGTCGGATTGTATTGATTAAAAGGGCCATTGCCCCGGCCTATGGCCAATGGGTGATCCCCGGCGGATTTGTGGACCGGGGGGAAACCGTGGAGGATGCCGCGGTCCGGGAAACCCGGGAAGAGACCGAGCTGGAGGTCAGGCTCACCGGGCTGCTCAATATCTATTCCTATCCGGGAAGCGTCGTGGTGGTAGTGGTCTATACGGCCTCTCCTATCGGCGGCACCCCCCGGGCGGCGGATGAGGCCCTGGAAATCGGGCTCTTCCAGGCCGGAGAAATTCCCTGGCAGGACCTGGCCTTTCCCAGCACCCGGGACGCCCTGCGGGATTATTTAAAAAGATTTTATTATTGACATTTCAGTTAGTTATAAGTAAAATAGGTCCAGCATTCCACAATTCCCGCCGAAGGAGTCAACAGTTCAATGGAACCTATCAAACCTGAAAAATTAGCAGACCTTTCCCCCGAGCGCCGAGGGGCTTTGATCACCCGGTCCATGGAAGACATCTCGGATATCTACGAGGAGACCCGGGCCATCGTGCAGGCGGTCCAAAAAGAAGGGGACCAAGTGGCCCTGGCCCATTATACCAAATACAAGGCCGATATTACGCTGAAAGACCTGCGGGTCCAGCCGGAGGAGGTAAAAGCCGCCTACGGACAGGTGGAAAAAAAGGTGATCGAGGCCCTGCGGGCCGCTTCCCGCAACATCGAAAAATTTCACCGGGCCCAGTGGGAACGCGACATGTGGACGGTCGAAATCCGGGAAGGTATCCTGGCCGGGCGGATCACCAGGCCGCTGGAGTCTATCGGGGCCTATGTGCCCGGGGGGCAGGCCAATTATCCTTCCAGCGTCCTGATGAACATCATCCCGGCCCGGGTGGCCGGCGTCCAGACCGTGGTGGCCTGTACGCCGCCCAAGAAGGGCCTGACGGCGGACCCGGTGACCATCGTAGCTGCGGACATCGC
>JALOOY010000246.1 GCA_025454185.1 Thermodesulfobacteriota bacterium | reverse complement strand
AAATGGTGGCGATGGGTGAATTCTGCGGTGTTCCCTGACGTATGGCCGCGGCCAGGTTTTGAAAGTGATTGTTGGTGCCGGCATCACGGCTCAAAAGATCCTGAGTGGAACTTCCGGAACCGATGCGATGCTCCTCGATCTGCTTATCGGCGGGATCATAGACCCAGAATCCATCACGATCGATCATCACCGTGCCATTATCCCCATGGATGGTGACCCCGCGGCTGCGCCCATAGGGCTGCCGGCCCTGGCAGCTCAAACTCTCCCAGGAAATCAACCGGGAGGTGGGAAAAACCGTGCCGGTAAAGAAAGTCGTGGTTTCCATGGGCAACGTGGCGGCTTCCGGGGGCTACTATGTGGCGGCCGCTGCCGATCGTATCGTGGCCAACCCGGGCACCCTGACCGGCAGCATCGGCGTCATCCGGGGTTTCCCTGGAAGTGGTCAAGACCGGGCCTTTCAAGGACGTGGGTTCGCCGGTGCGTAAGATGAAGCCCGAGGAAAGGCAGCTTTTGGAGGGGGTCATCCAAAACGTCCACCGGCAGTTTGTGGCCGCCATCGTGAAAGCACGACGGCTGCCCCAGGCCGAAGTGGAAAAGATGGCCGACGGGCGGATCTTTACCGGCGAACAGGCCAAGGAACTGGGGCTGGTAGATGAACTGGGGAGTTTCGAAGACGCCGTGGAGTCGGTCAAACGCCTGGCCCGCCTCCCCGGCGAGGTCAAGCTGGTTCAGATCGAGAAGAAGAAGTTTTCCTGGTGGGACCTGCTGCTGAACAAGGTCCTGGGGGATTTCCGGGAAGGCCTGGCCGCCGCCGGGACCGGTCCGGACCTGCTCTGGGTGCCCCCGGTCCTCTATAAAAATTGACTCACATCACCCTGGCCGACCCGAATCACCTCCGGCTGATCATCCAATAAAGAAATAATACTCGAGGGCTGGTTCACCAGACTCCCGCCGTCGATGGTCAATTCGATCTGAGGACCGAAGGTCTCTTCGATCTGCAGCGGATCGCTCAGGACCTCCTGGCCGGAAAAACCGACGCTGGTACTGATGATCGGGTGCCCCAGGGCCTGAACGATGGCCAGGCAGATATTGTTCTGGGGGACCCGGATGCCCACGGTCTTCCTCTTGGTGAGCATGATCTTGGGTACCAGTTTCGAACCGGGGAGGATGAAGGTGTACGGTCCCGGGAGCAGGCGCCGCATGGTCTTGTAGGCGTAGTTGGTCACCTGGGCGTACTCGCTGATGTGTTTGAGGTCGGAGCAGATGAAGCTGAAAGGCTTGGCGTGCTGGCGTTTCTTGATCTGGTAGACCCGGTTGATGGCCTTCTTATTGAAAATATCGCAGCCGAAGCCGTAGATGGTATCGGTCGGGTAGGCGATGACGCCCCCTTCTTTCAATACCTCCGCCACTTTGTTGATCAATCTCTTCTGCGGGTTTTGAGGGTTAATGCGCAGGAGCACGGACGCCTCCTTTCGGCTGGGCCTGTCCGACTGCGGTGACCGAAGGCACCGGGTATTTACTTTCCAGCATAGTGTAAATTTGTTTCCCCATCATATAAAATTTCAAGCCCTTTGTCAAATGACCCGATAAAATGCCATGATCCCAACGCCCGCCTTACCCCCCTGGATCTTTTATAGCCTGTTGCTGCTCCTGGGCCTGGTGCTCGGCAGTTTTTTCAATGTCAGCGACCACCGCCTGCCCCGGGAGGAGTCCATCGTCTGGCCGGGCTCCCGCTGTCCCCGCTGCGGCCACCCCTTGGGGATTCTGGACAATCTGCCTCTGGTAAGCTTTTTGCTATTGAAGGGGGCATGCCGCTATTGCCGACAAGCCATTTCCTGGCGTTATCCGCTCATCGAACTGTCCAGCGGACTGCTGCTGGCGCTGTTGGGCTGGCGCTTCGGCCTTTCCTGGGCCCTGGTGCAGGGGATTTGCCTGGCCTGCCTGCTGCTGATCATTTCCTTCATCGACCTGGAGCATCAGATCATTCCCGACGAACTGAGCCTGCCGGGCCTGGCCCTCGGTCTGCTCCTGTCCGGATTGATTGGCCACCCCGGCTGGAAGTCCTCCCTGATCGGTCTTTTTCTGGGCGGCGGGGTGCTCTACCTGCTGGCCGCGGGCTACGAAAAACTCACCGGCCGCGAGGGTATGGGCGGGGGGGACATCAAGCTCCTGGCCATGATCGGGGCCTTCACGGGCTGGCCCGGTGTGTTGGTCTCCCTGGGGGTCGGGGCCTTGACCGGTTCCCTGGTCGGACTGGTCCTGATGGCTTTTCTCAAAAAAGAACGGACCTTCGCCGTCCCCTTCGGCCCTTTCCTGTCTCTGGGGGCGCTGACGCACCTCCTGGCCGGTCCCCGGCTGATCCACTGGTACCTCGGCCTTTCTACCTCTCTGTAATCCCGCTGCCTGTTTTTTCCTTCGGCACCCCGGCCGCTGGGGCGATGTCTGCCCTCCCGCCCCCGGAGGTCCGGCCATGAACAGGACCGACGCCCGCGGCTGGACCCTGCTTGAATTGCTGACGGTCCTGGCCCTCCTGGCCCTGGTTCTGGGCTGGACCGGTTTCGGTTTTCGCGACCTGCTTCCCGGGCTGAATCTGCAGGGTGCCGTCCAGGACCTGGTCCTGGACCTGCAATATACCCGCTGGCGGGCCATGGCCCAAAATCAATATTACCGCCTGGTTTTCTTTACGGACCAGGAAGCCTATGCGCTGGAGCGGGAAGCCGGGAACGGCGCCGGCCGCTGGCCGGGGCAGGTGGAAGGGGCCCTGCGGGAATTCAATAACCCCGGCAGCCCCTATTACCATCCGGGGGTCGAACTGCTGCAGGTCAGTCGTAACCCGGTTTTTACCCCGCGAGGGATGGTCTCCGGGTCCACCATCGTCCTGCAGTGCGAGGGCCGGAGAAAGGTGATCACCGTGTCCTCCCAGGGCCGGGTAAAGGTGGAGTAACATGAAGGCACAGCCGGGCCGGAAAGGCTATTCCCTGTTGGAGGTGCTGGTCGCCCTGGGTCTGCTGGTCGGCGTCCTCTCGGTCACGGGCGCTGTTTTTCTGTCCCAGGCCGAGGCCTGGCGCCTGCAGGGCCGGAAAGTCCTGCGGCTCCAGGCCTTGCGAACCGCCCTGGAGGCCGTAGCCCGGGATATCCGTCTGGCCGGCTACCCGGAGGCCGAGGTCCTGTCCCGTTTGCTGAATAACGGTTGGCTGCCCCCCGCCTATATTCCGGCACGGCCCTTCCAAGAGCAGCCCCGGGAAGCGGTGACCGTGGTGGCAGGAGGCACGCTCCCCGACGGGCTCATGATCCTGGCCCTGCTGCCCGGCGAAACCAATCCTACGAACCTGCTGCAGGCGGTCCGGGCCGGTGATACGGCCCTGACCCTGACCCTGGCGGCGGGCGAAGTGGCCGATCAGTTCCGGCCGGGCGACCTGCTCGTGGTCGGGCAGCCCCCCGAATTGGCCCAGGTAACCGGGAGCAGCGGGCGGGAGCTGCATATCGATACCGACCCCGTCCTTCCCGGTCTGCAGGGTCTGCTGCGGGATCAGGCGGCCGGGACCACGGTGGGCGAGTTGAGCCTGGTCAGTTATGCCGTATTCAACGACCAGAACGATCCGGGGGGCGCGGCCCACGAACCGGGGATACCGGTCCTGAAACGAAAAATCAACGCCGGCGGTTTCGAGCCCCTGGCCGAACAAATCAGCGGTTTTAAAATCCGTATTCTTCGGCCGGGGAATTATGAGGTGTTGCTGGAAGCCCTGCCGTCACTCGGCCCGGAAGGGGAGGCGGAGCGGCTGGCCCGGTCTTTACGCCTGACCAGCGGGTCGGGAAAAAGGAATTGAGGCGATGCCCAGGCGATCACGGCTGCGACGAGAGGAGGGACTGGCTCTGGTGGCCGTCCTGCTCCTGATGCTGGTCCTGACCCTGCTCGGCGGGGCGGCCTTTGTGCTGACCGCCACCGATTTGAAAATCGGCGTCAATGCCCAGCAGCAGGTGGGCTCCCTGTACGCCGCCGAAGCCGGGGTGCAGTCCCTGCTCGCCTTTTATCGGGGTGCGCCCGGGGCCTTTTTTCAAAAACAAACCGGGGGGACCTTGCCGCTGCCGGAGGCGGACACGGGGGCCGTTTCCTGGGAAGAGTACCGGATCTGGCTGGCCGCGCTCCGTTACGACCCGGCCCCCTTGCCCCGTTACGTGGAACTGACCGTTCAGGCCCGGGAGCCCCTGAGCCGAGCGGCGGCCCGGGTCAAAGCCGTTATCGCCCATAACCCGCTGCCCGGGCCTTTCCAGATCGGTCTGGTGAGCGCCGGCCGGGTGCAGCTTTCAGGAGCCGTGCTGCAGACGGGTATCCATGCCAATGCGGGCTATGTGCTGGACCCGGCCCAAGCCGAGGAACTCCGGCAAAAACAGCATCCGCTCAGCCAGTCCGTCGATCCGGCGGCGGCCGATTACCGACCCCCGCTGCCGCAGCCCTTCCTGACCCCGGCGGACCTGGCCTATTTCCGGAACCTGGCGGGCAGCGGTCAGAACCTGCTTTTGAACGGCAACCGGGAATTGTTTTTGACCGGGAACCAGCAGGGCCGCTTGATCTTCGTGGAGGGCGATGTGCAGGTGCAGGGGGTGGCCCTGTCCGGGGTGACCCTGGTAGCGACGGGAGCGATCACCTTGGCGGGCAGTACCAGCCTGAATCCCGTGCAGCAGATCGATACGGCCCTGATCGCGGGCCGGGATGTGATCCTGAAACAGGAAGGGCCGACGGCCGGGGTCTTCTGGGCCGGCGGATCGTTTGTCCCCGAAGGTTTCGGAGAACTGCAAGGAATGGTGATCAGCCAGGG
>JALOOY010000245.1 GCA_025454185.1 Thermodesulfobacteriota bacterium | reverse complement strand
ACAAAGAAAACCTGTATCCGGCTGACCTCCACCCCCAGGGACGTCTTGAGAAACAACAGGACCAGGACCCCGAACACGGCCTGTAGTACAAAAACCGCAGCCGTTTGAAACCACAGTGATGATAGGTTGGTTCGGCCGGCGACAAAATGATAGACGAGAAACAGGAGCGGATAGAGCGTCATGGTTAGTCCCAGCAGGTCCCAGGAGAGGATATCCACAATCATCCCGAGCAAGGCACTGATCACCAGGCCTATCCCCAAAGGAGCGTGTCCCCCCAGGATAATAACGACCACAAAAACCAGGTCCAGGCGGAAAGGATTGATCTCCTCGCCATAGAACCAGGTAGACTGGAGAATCAGAAACAGCAGCCCGATTCCCAGCCAGATGAAAAAATCCTTCAGCACGCAGGCCTACCCCGAATAAACCTTCTCCAGCCTAAATTCGAATTACCCATACGTTATAACCTCTTCCCAGCCCGACCTCCCTCGCCCCCATCGGGGGAGAGGGTTGGGGGGAGGGGGGCCTGGTGCACTCCTTTACTCCTCCTCCGAAAACCACGACGGCTTTTTCGGAATGACCAGCACCTCCTCGATCTGGCCCAAATTGACTTCCGGGACTACTTCGACAAACAGAAAATTGCCCTTGATCTGGGAAACCACCCGTTTCACCCGGCCCAGATAAAGCCCCTTGGGGAACAGCCGATCCAGCCCGGAGGTTACGATAATGTCTCCGGCCTGAATGTCCTCGTTGCGTGAAACGTATTTGAGCTGGCAATACCCTTCCGGATGGCCGGTCCATACGCCGCGGACCCGGGACCGTTGGGTCAGACAATCCACCGCAAACCCCGGGTCGTTCAACAGCAATACCTGGGCATGATGATCCGCCGTCCGCTCCAGCCGGCCCACCAGACCGTCGGGATGCAGCACCGGCATCCCCTGCACCAGACCGTCTTGGCGGCCTTTGTTGATATAAAGGGCCTGGAGAAAAGGGCTCGGCCCCCGGCCGACCACCTCGGCCGCCTGGGCCGAAACGGAACCTTCGGTCTTGAGCTGCAACAATCGCCGCAGACGCTGTTCCGCCTGGACCCTTTCCCGGAGGCGGACGTTTTCCTCCCGCAGGCCGGCCGCCTGTTTTTTTAATTGGTTATTTTCCCGCTGGGTATCGACCAGGAAGAAATAATGATTCCAGACGGACAGGAGGGAATTTTTCAGGGTATTGAAAAAAGAAAAGGCCGGCAGGAAACCGTCGGCGGCCGCGCGCTCCACCCGGTTGTAGTCCCGCTCGCGATGGGTAACCGTGGAAAAAAAAACCAGCAGCGCCAGCAGGGCAAGCCAAATCAAGAGTACGTTGCGCAGTCGTTTGAAAAACACGCCTTTACCCGGAACCTGGGAGGATAAGCCCCGCTGAGAAAGAACCCAAGGAATCGAAGTTTTATATTTAGATTCTTACCGCCATTGTCAGAGACCAGTTCTCAGAACAATGGCGGTAAGAATCTAAATAGAGACCTCCTTCAACAGATCGAGGTCTTCCAGGGCCTTGCCGGAGCCGAGGACCACGGCCGAGAGGGGGTCGGCGGCAATATTGATCGGCAGGCCCGTTTCCTCCCGGATCAGAACATCCAGATTTTTGAGCAGCCCCCCACCGCCGGTAAGGAAAATCCCCCGGTCCACGATATCGGCGGCCAATTCGGGAGGAGTCTGTTCCAGGGCCAGCTTGACCACCTGGACGATGGTCTCGATCTGTTCGGTAATGGCCAGGCGCACCTCTTCCGAGTCGATGGTCAGGATCTTGGGGATGCCGCTCACCAGGTCCCGGCCCTTCACCTCGATGGATTCGGGATCGTCCTGGGGATAGGCGGTTCCGATGGTGGTCTTGATGACTTCCGCGGTGCGCTCACCGATCAACAGATTGTATTTCCTTTTTACGTATTGCAGAATAGCCTCGTCGAACTTGTCGCCCCCCACCCGGACCGACTTGCTGAAGACGATGCCGGCCAGGGAGATGACCGCCACTTCCGTGGTGCCGCCGCCGATGTCCACCACCATGTTGCTGGTGGGCTCGGTAATGGGCAGACCGGCCCCGATGGCGGCGGCCATGGGCTCCTCGATCAGGTATACCTCCCGAGCCCCGGCCGATTCGGCGGATTCCCGAACCGCCCGCTTTTCCACCTGGGTGATCCCGGAAGGCACGGCCACGATGATCCGGGGACGCAGCAGGGTCCGGCGGTTATGGACCTTACGGATGAAATGGCGCAGCATGGCCTCCGTCACCTCGAAGTCGGCGATGACCCCCTCTTTCATGGGCCGTATGGCCACGATGTTCCCCGGGGTCCGGCCCAGCATCAGCTTGGCCTCCTTGCCCACGGCCAGGACCTTGTTGTACCCTTTATTGTCCTTGCGGACGGCCACCACCGAAGGTTCGCTCAAGACGATCCCTTTGCCTTTGACATACACCAGGGTATTGGCCGTCCCCAAATCGATAGCCAGGTCGTTGGAAAAAATCCCCAGCAACGGATCCAAAAACATAACTGCTCCTTATACCTTTCAAACCTGAAAAACCCAACGGCTCAGGCGTTTTTCCCTTAATTCTGAAAACCTATCAGACTTTTGAGTCTATTTCAAGGCTTTTAAAGTTTTGAACGGCGGGGTACGGGAGCTGGGCCAGAGCCCTTTCTTCTGGCCTGCCGGTCGGTGTGCGGCAGGTGGGGTTGAAGTACCCTGGCTCTGACCCCCTGCAAGAAACTGGTCCCAGGAAACCAATCCCGGATCCGTCGGGAAAGGGCGCCGGCCCCGACGAAACTACTCCTCTTGACCGAGGGTATCGAATCCCGGTCTCTCAAAAGCCCGGGCCAGGGGAAATTCCTTCTCCGTAATCGATCTCATGCGGCTGAGCCAGGCAACCATCTTGCCAATGGCCTCCTGTTGGCCGGGCAGTTGCCGGGACAACTCCCCCCAAGCGCCCAGGGAGCGGTCCATGGCAATCAGAGCAATTTTGGCCGAACCATCCGAATCCTTGGGCAGGTCGACCAGTTCCGGAGCGTCCTCTTCCTGCCGGCCGCTCAAGGCCCGGGCCAGTTTGGGGGGCAGAAAGTAATGATAATAGCTGATAACCTCCAGGGACTCTTCGCAGGTTTTCAGATCCGCCGGCTGCGGACCGCCGACGATGCGCAAAAAAACCGGCTTCTTGAAACCCGCCGGGTTGTTTTCCAGCTCCGGCCCCAGGTTTTCGACCCATTCATCAACCAGGGCCAGATAGCGCCGGGACATGGGGATCAGGATATGGACCGGTTCCCTGTCCGCCTCGGGTTCCTCGACCTCCAGGGAATTCAGATCGATCCCCTCTTGCGCCGCCAAATCCGCAAGCAGTTCAGAGGCCAACTGCAGCGATTCGGAAAACTTCTGCCAGAACCGGTCGTTGTGGAGGTCCATCTCTTCCGGACCAAGCCCCGCTTCCGACTGCCTGGAAAAATTCAAACAGCGGCTGGTCAACGGGCACCGTTCACACCAGCGGTCGCAATAGTTGTAGATCCCTCGGATATGGCGGGGGTCCCTGGCTTGGCTCAAGAGTCTCTCTTTGTCCATGGCCACATTGTAACCTGTAATTTTTTCCACTACAATATGGTAATATGTACCGTCCCAACATTTCTGACGAAAATCGGAGTCCTTTATGAAATCATTGAACTGGAAATTTCTCCTCGTTTTCCTGCTGTTGGCTTTGTCGGCCTTCTTCTACCTGCTGCAGATCGAACTGTTTCACAAACCGGGGGACACGGCCTTTTACTTTTTCCAGGACCTGGCCTTCGTGCCCATCCAGGTGCTGCTGGTCACCCTGATCATCAACCGCCTGATGGTGGTCCGGGAAAAAAGGGCCACCCTGAACAAATTGAACATGATCGTGGGGGTCTTTTTCAGCGAAATCGGCACCCGACTCATGACCTTTTTTTACCGCCTTGAACCGCGGGCCCGGGAAATCGAGCAGTCGCTCTGGGTCCGCGAGGACTGGTCCAAGACGCAACTTCTCAAGGCCGGCCGGCAGTTTAAGAAATACCAATACCAGGTGGCCTTTCAACCGGGACTACTGGAAGAGATGCGAAGCTTTCTCCTGGGCAAACGGGAAATGATGCTCCGCCTCCTGGAAAATCCCAACCTGCGAGAGCACGACACCTTTACCGACCTCATGCTCGCCGTCTTCCACCTCCACGACGAACTGTCCGCCCGGGACCAGGTGACCGACCTGCCCGAAAAAGACCTGGTCCACCTGGCCGGCGACATCAAGAGGGCCATGCAGTGGGTGGTCTCGGAATGGCTCTTCTACCTCCGGCACCTCAAGGAGAACTACCCCGACCTTCATTCCTTGGAGGTGCGGAAGAATCCTTTCGATCCCCAGGCCTCGGTTCAG
>JALOOY010000244.1 GCA_025454185.1 Thermodesulfobacteriota bacterium | reverse complement strand
GGTTTGCTGCCGGAAGAGGCGCTGCGGCAGCGGCTGGGACTGCCCCCGGGCGCGACGCCGGCCAAGCCGGAAATGAAAGGGGGCAGCCAGGGCAAGAAGTAAAAGTCGATTTTCTTGAAAAAGTCTATTCACCGCAAAGACGCAGAAGGTGACTGTTCCTTTCATAAAATCGGTTTCTGCCGATTTTATGAAAAAAAAAGATTCTTTGCGCCCTTCGCGTCTTTGCGGTGAAATAATTTAGATGATTTTTCCAAAAAAACCAACACCTCTGTTTCTATCTCTCCCGGGGGTACGGGGCATAGCCGCGCCCCTCGTCCCAGAAGCGGTTGCCGGAAGGCCGGCAATCGATGATGCCCCGCCGGCATAAGGTCTCCCGCCATTCATACTTGAGAAAGTGCCTTTCCGCCGCAACCGGCTCGGGCTCAAAGTCCACCCGCACCGAGGGCGAATACCGGCCTTCTCCGAACCCGGTCCCCGGCTGCGACTCAGCCCGGGGCATCTTGGGCTGCGGGGCGCTTTTTTTCAGGCCTTCCTTGCCGTCCTGATGTCTGTAGGGACCCTCCGGGTCATAAATCGCCGGCGGCGGTTCCGGGGGACGTCGCTCGGGAAAGACCGCCACGGCGATCACCCCCATGGCCGAATGATCCCCCCAGGCCCCGGCATAGGAGTCTCCCGCCTCGGTAAAATAAAACCGGTTGACCCGGTCCCGGCCGGTCCGCCAGCCCTCGTACAACCCGGAGGCCCGGGGGTCCAGGATATACATCCGTTCCCGGGGCTGGAGGAAGGATTTTTTTCCGGAGATAATATTGCGCCCGTCTACGGCAATGACCAGCCCCAAACGGTACGGGCTGCGGTTTTCCACCCGGACGCTGTAGCGCTCCCCCCGCACCGCCTCCACATAGGCCCGGTAGGTCTGGGGCTGGTCGGAGGATACCGGGATCAACGGCATATAGTACCCCCGGTCCGATTGAATCGTCACTTCCGCCAACCCCTGAAACCCCCAGGCCGGCCAGGCCAGCAGCACCCCGATGAGAAGCCATAAAGGTCCAATCAATTTTTTCATCATCCGCCTCCAATTGGAATTTTTTTAACCGCTCTGGATCTTTCACCCTTTAGACCGGCCGCTACTCGGCAGGTTAAAAATGGAACTTGAACAATCCCCCAAAAAATGCTAACTATTCGATAATAAATTTAAATCCGGGGGCCTTATGCGCAATCTATCCCTGTTGACCGACATGTACGAATTGACCATGGTCGGAGGATACATCGTCAGCGGCAAACAGGATCAGTGGGCCAATTTCGACTATTTTTTCCGCAAAGTCCCGGATAACGGGGGGTACTGCATCACCGCCGGCCTGGAGCAGGTAGTGGATTACATCACCCGGATGCGCTTCTCCCAAGGGGATTTGAGTTACCTGGAGGGATTGAAAATATTTCCGGACCAGGTCTTTCGTTATCTGGAAAATTTTCACTTCAGCGGAGACCTGTACGCCGTTCCCGAGGGGACGGTCGTCTTTCCGGGGGAACCGATCATCCGGGTCACGGCCCCGCTGCCGGAGGCCCAATTCATTGAATCCGCCCTGCTCAATGTCATGAATTTTCAAACCCTGATCGCCACCAAGGCGGCCCGGGTCTGCATCGCCGCCGAGGGAGACCCCGTCATCGAATTCGGACTCCGCCGGGCCCATGGTCCGGATGCCGCTCTGGGGGCCTCCCGGGCCGCCTTCATCGGCGGCGCCCAGGGGACCTCCAATGTCCTGGCCGGCAAGCTTTTCGGGATACCGGTCCGGGGCACCGTGGCCCACAGTTGGGTGGAGTCTTTTGCCTCGGAGTTGGAGTCCTTCCGGAAATATTGTGAAATCTATCCGGGGGGCTGTCTGCTGCTGGTGGACACGTACGACACCCTGAAGAGCGGCGTGCCCAATGCGATCCGGGTGGGCAAGGAAATGCGCGAACGGGGCCTGGGCGATCTGGCCGGCATCCGGCTGGACAGCGGAGACCTGGCCTACCTGAGCAAGGAAGCCCGCAAAATGTTGGACCAGGAGGGCTTCGAACAGACCCGCATCTTCGCCTCCAGCGATCTGGACGAATGGATCATCGAGAGCATCAAGAACCAGGGTGGCCGAATCGATACCTGGGGTGTCGGCACCCGGCTGGTCACCGCCTATTCCACGCCGGCCCTGGGCGGCGTCTACAAGTTGACCGGCATCGAAGAACAGGGGCGCATGGTGCCCAAGATCAAGCGCTCGGACAACCCGGAGAAAGTGACCAATCCGGGCAAGAAAAAAATCATCCGCTTTTTTGACGCCTCCGGGTTGATGCGGGGCGACGTCATGTTCCTGGAGGAAGAGGCGGTGGAAGCCAGGCCGATCCGGGGATTTCATCCCGCCGTGCCCCACATAAGCAAAATCTATCCCCTGAAATTTGAACGGCTGGAACTGCTGCAGCCGATCATCCAAAACGGGGCACTGGTATATCAGAAGCCTCTTCTAAAGGAAATCCAGGAAAACACACGGCAAAATCTGCGGCGCCTGGGCCCCGAATTCAAACGCTTCACCAACCCGCATATCTATCACGTGAGCCTGAGCCAGCAATTGCTCCAGACCAAACAACGGCTGCTGAAAAAGACCAATGTGTTGGAGCCGCCAGCCCCTCCGAGCCGCCCGGCCAAAAAAATCAGCTAAGCCCAGGATTCTATAATTTGGGCAACGTAAAAACTGAAACAAAAATGACGGGCTAGACCACTCTGGGTGAAGCTCAGCGGCACCGCGTCATGCCGGTGAAAACCCTTCGATAAACTCAGGGCCATGAGCCTTATCGAATGGCCGGCATCCAGGAGGGAAAGGACCCGTGCTCCCTGGATCCTGGCCCCTGGCTAACAATCCGCCAGGGCAGGCTTCGCCAGGATGACCAGAATACGTGGTTATAATTACATGGTCCGGGAACAGGCGATCACTTCATGTTCCTTGCCCCGCACGGACAGGACCGGAACCGGGCAGCGGCGAAAGACCTTTTCGGCCGTGGACCCGAACAGGGTGTTGGCGATGTTGGTCCGGCCCTTGGTGCCCATGACCAAGAGGTCCACCTGCTGGTCCTTGGCGATCTCCAGCAGCTCGACCCAGGGGACCCCGACCCGGAAAACCCGAATGACGGGCACCGCCTGACAACTGGCCCCCTGCAGCAGTTGATCGGTCACCGTTTCCCGGTCTTTTTTCTGATTGTTGATAAAGGTCTCGACCGTGATGCCCACCCCCTCCACCTCGACTCTGCGGATGGCCTCCACGTCTCGTTGGTTGATCACATTGGCCACCACCAGGGTGGCCTTCAGGGCCTCGGCCAGCATGGCCGCGTAGGCCAGCGTGGGTTTGGAATAATCGGAAAAATCCACGGCGGCCATAATTTTTTTAACTGTTCCCATATCGTCTCCTTTATTCGATGAATTTGGGGGGGAATCCGTCGGCAGCGCGCAGGGCCAGGCCCGGCAGCACCATGAGAGTGGCGGTCCCGTGGGCCAGCAGCCGGCCCTCGTCGTCCTGGACCTGCGCCTCGCCCAGGGCCAAGGTCTTCCCCAGTTTGAGGCAGCGCCCCACGGCCGTCATCGTGCCCGCTACCGCCGGCGCCAGATAGTTCAATTTCATTTCCACCGTGGTCAATCCCAAGCCTTCCGCCAGCAGGGGAAAGACGGCCCAGAAGGCCGTGGCGTCCACCAGGGAGGAAAAGACCCCGCCGTGGACCATCCCGAATGGCTGGTGATGTTTTTCCTGCACGGCGACCGCCAGGCGGGAGGTGCCCTCCCCCAGCTCGGCAATGGTCATGGAAAGCAACGAAAAATAGGGACAACGGTTGACTTGGGCCGCCACGGCGGCGACATAAGCCGGATTCAATTTGCCCATCAGGCCCTGCCTCTTTTCCGGCTCGGCCCCTGGAACGGACCGGCCACGGCCTATATTACCAGACACCGGGTACAAAAAAAAGAAAATAGGTTTCTCGATCTATGAAGGCGCGGCGGTCAGGAGCCGCCCCTGCAGGTAGATTTCCTCCACGGAAGCCTTTTCGATAAAATCCTCCCCCACCATCAGGCAATCCCCTGCCCGGTTTTCTTCCGGGCCCAGGCAGGCCGCCTCTACGATCTGGGATAGGGATAGACCGGCTTGCCGCAGCAGGCGCAGCTCCTCGAAAAACGATACACCGGGTCGCAGGTGTCCGGCGCCGCTGTCCGTCCCGACCCGGACCCGGACCCCGATGGAAACGGCGTAGGCCACGGCTTCCAGGTGGCCGGCGATGATCCGGTCCCGTTCCCGGCGCTGGTCGGCGGACAGGCCTTCTTCCACACGGGCCAGGGCGAAGAACGTCGGAATCCAGACTACGCCCTTGTCCCGCAGCATCTGCAGGCTATCCCG
>JALOOY010000243.1 GCA_025454185.1 Thermodesulfobacteriota bacterium | reverse complement strand
TCCTCCGTTTGTTCTTCCTTGGTTTCCTTGGCTTCACGGACCGGCTCGGCCGTCTTTTCGGTTTTGGCCGCGGCCACTGGCGGCGCGGGGGACGCGGGCTGTTCCAGTCGCTGGACCCGTGACTGCAGATCCTTGATATCCTTGGCCAGTGTATCCAGTGCCGCCCGGGGGACCGCATCTTTTTTCTGGGAAAATTCCAGGGTTTCCAGACGACCCTGCAAGGTCTGGAGCCGAGCCTTGAGGCCTTCTATTTCGTTCAAGGAACTGGCCTGGTTTTCCAGCAGGGGGCGTTGGGCGGCCTCCATCTTTTTTTCCAGTTGTTCCGTGCGGCCGGCCAATTGTTTTTTTGACCGATCGGCATCTTCTTGGATCTGTTGAATCTGCCGCTGCATGGTGTACAAGCGATTATCCAGGACGATGACGTCATCCCTGGCGGCACAACCGCCGATGGCCATGACCAGTGCCAAACCAACGGCCATCCTGCATGTCTTAGGCATATCCTGCCCTCCCCGGACTTTTCGGAGAATTATTTGAGCACAAAATGCGCCCGCCGGTTTTTGGCCCAGGCGGTTTCATTCTGGCCCGGGTCGGCCGGGCGCTCCTTGCCGTAGCTGATGGTGGAAAGCCGGCTGGGACTGATGCCCAGGGCCACCAGGTACTGCAGGGCCGCATCGGCCCTTTTCTGGCCCAGGGCCAGGTTGTATTCCGTGCTCCCCCGCTCGTCGCAGTGGCCTTCGATCAGGGCCTTGGCTGTGGCGTGCTCCCGGAGCCATTGGGCCTTTTTGTTCAATACGGCCTTGGCGCTTTCGGAAATTACGAACTGGTCGAATTCAAAATAGACATCTTCGTTCTCAAAAGAACCGGCAGCGGCGGTCAGGGCCTTGCGCCGGGCTTCTTCCTCGGCCAGGGCCTTTTCCCGGAGCTGCTGTTCGGTCAACTCCTGTTCCCTAATTCTGGCCCTTTTCTTGGCCTTTTCAGCCTCTTCATCGGCCAACTGCCCTTCGCCGGGTTTGGTGACCAGACCGTCGGTCTGAATTTCCTTTTTGCTGCAACCGAACAATAAGAGTCCTCCCAGCAAAACGATGATCATCGTGGCCCACGAAATCCCTGTTTTCATTTTCACCGGTCTCTCCTCCTTAAACGTTTTTTTACCATAAAGAAAAGCTATTGCTCCGACCTTTTCGGCCCCCAGGACGGGCCGGTTTGTTCCCCGTTCATGAAGGTGATCCGCCGCGGATTGGCCCCATTGGCATTCATGACGTAGAGGGCCGGTCGCCCCTGCCGAGAGGAACTGAAAACAATCATCCGACCGTCCGGTGAAAAGTCGGGAGACTCATTTTTCCCGCCGAAGGTCAGCCGTTGCACCTCTCCGTTTTTCGGGGAAACGGTATAGATATCCACCTGGCTTCCGGACATGGAAGCATAGGCAATGCGATCCCCCTTGGGGGACCAGGACGGGTTGACGTTATAGTTCCCCTGAAAGGTGATCCGCCGCGTTTCGCGAGAACTGACATTCAGTATATAGATTTGGGGAGAACCGGCCCGGTTGGAGACAAAGGCCATCTGCCGGCCGTCCGGAGACCAGGAGGGCGACACATCGATGGCCGCACCCTGGGTCAGCCGCTGCAGCACTCCGCCTGTCCGGCTGATCTGGTAGATCTCCGAATTACCGCCCGGCTGGCTCAAGGCCAGGGCCAGGGATTCGCCCCCCGGAAACCAGGAAGGAGAAATATTCAAACCCGGGCGGTGGGAAATCCTGATCGACTGCAGGCCGGGAAGCTGCAGCAGATACAGCGAAGGATTCCCGTCCTTATAGGACGTATAGGCGATTTCGTTGCCTTTCGGAGACCAGCGCGGGGAGAGCGATATGGAGTTGTGATGGGTCAGCCGCTGGAAGTCCCCCCCGTCGAAGTCCGACAGGTAAATCTCCTTTTTGCCCGAGGTGGTGGAAACGAAGGCGATCCGGGTCTGAAAGACCCCGGTTTCCCCGGTCAACAGATACAGGATCTCATCGGCGAACCGGTGAGCCATTTTTTTATAATCCCGGGGGGACCCGGAATATTGTTTACCCAACAGCATCTTACCCTGCTGGACATCATATAGATAAAAATCGGCCTGCAGGCCGGCGCCGGATGACTGGTAGGCGCCCCGGACCAGCAGTTCCGCCCCGGTCAGCCCCCAACCCCGAAAATCAGGATTTTTCTCATCGTCCCGGCCCGGGAAACCTTTGGGGTCCACCCACTGGAAATAACCGGTGAAGTCCAGGTCCTTGGTGAGCACCTGGGCCATCTGGCTCCCCAGGGCCGTGTCCGCACCTCCCCGCGGGGCCGGATCGGCCACGGCCACAGGGATTTTCTTGGCCGCAGGGGAATCGATGTCAATGGCCGCGCGGCTCAGGAGCAGGCCGGGCCAGGCCCAGGCCAGCAAACCGATCAGTAGGGCCGGCAGGCAACGTTTATAAGCACTTTTCATGTGTTTCATCATCCGCCCTAAGCCTGCTTCTCTCCCGGAGAAGGACAGGAAAGGCTTTTCCCGGACAGGCAAACGTCGGTCGGTTCGTTTAATGCGATCCCAGATCATTGGAGTGGAAGGTGAGGACCACCTCGTAGGTCCCCCGGGGATATCCATCGGGCAGGGGGGGCAGGGGATCGCTTTTCTGCAAGGTCCGCACAACCTCCTGATCGAAACTGGCCACACCCGACTTCCTTTCGAAACGGAAGTCCTCGATTTTTCCATTACGGGCGATCCGGACCAGGAGGTCGGCCGACAAATCGGTTTTTTTCAACAGCCCTTCCGGCAAAACCCAATTTTTTTTAATGCGGGTCCGCAGGCTGGCGTGGTAAATCTGGAACTGCAGGCCGGCACCGGGCGCCCCGGACGGGCTTCCCGCGGTAACGGCCCCTTCCATTCCCTCGCCGCTCCCCGGCGGTCCGCTGCGGGCGAATTTCGCCGGCACGGACGATTTTTTTTCCAGCCGGGCCAAGGCCTGATCAAGCATCTCCTGATTTTTTACCTTATTTTCCAGTCGATGGAAAGACCTTTCTAAATTTTTTTCCTCGGCCACCTTTTTCTTCAAGCTCTCCAGGGCTTTATCCAGCGCTTGCGGTTCTTCCGGAACAGCTATGCTCTTCTTTTCCGGCAGGGGCGCCGGTCGGGGGACCACCAGCGGTTTGGCCTTAGGCGGCGGAGCGGGTCTGGCCGGCGGTGCTGGGGGAGCGGCCTTTTGGTCCCGGCCGGACGCCGGGGCCGGAGCTGGGGCCGGTCCGGTGCCCAAGGAGACCAGGTTTACTTCATAGGCCGGCCCCCAAGGCCGCTGGTTCGGGCCCTGGGGCAAAATATTGAGAATCAAGAGAAACAGGAGGACATGGAGCACCAGGGAGCCGAGAAGCATGGGGCCCCAGCTTTTTCCGGGATCCCCTTCCGTCCAGGCGCGGAGGGGTCCTCCGTTCATTTCTGGTCCTGGGGGGATTCGGTAACCATCCCCAAACGTTCGATCCCGGCATTTTTGATGTCGGCCATGACCTGGACCACAAAACCGTAAGGCAAGGTCTTGTCCGCCCGGAGAAAGACCTCTCCCTCTTTTTTTTGCTGATACAGGGCCTTCAGTTTTTCCGGTAATTCCTGCCGGCTGATGCGGTACTCGTTGAGAAAAATTTCCTGTTTATTGTTCAGGGTGATGACCAGGCGTTCTTCCTGGGAAGGGATGGGAGCGGAACGGGTTTGCGGGAGCTGGACATCGAGCCCCGGCATCATCATCGGGGCGGCCACCATGAAAATGATCAACAGCACCAGCATCACGTCTACCAGGGGCGTGACGTTAATCTCCGCCATCAGTCTCCGATCTCCCTGGCCTGTCTGCATGGCGCCTACCTCTTGATCCCGGTCCGGCGGACCATGTCCCGCTCCAGCATGTTCAGGAAATCCGATGAAAAATTATTCATTTCCGTCTCCAGCAGCCGCACCTGATTGGAAAAATAGTTATAGCCGATAACCGAAGGGATGGCGGCGGCCAGTCCCGCGGCGGTGGCGATCAGCGCCTCGGAGATTCCGGGGGCAACCACGGCCAGGCTGGCCCCGCCCCGCAGTCCGATACTTTGAAAGGAATTCATAATACCCCAGACCGTCCCGAAAAGCCCGATGAAAGGGGCTGTGTTGCCGGTGGTGGCCAAAAAAGTCAGGGCGTACCCCAGCCGGGTCACCTGGGAATTCATGGCGGCCCGCAAGGCCCGGGGAATGTTTTCGTAATGCATGAAATTACCGGTCAAAAGGTCCGCCCCCTCACCCGGGTTTCCCCCTTCGCTTTCCTGGTGCATTTTATGGAGCCGGCTCAGTTCCAAGTAGCCGACCCGGAAGAGCTCTGCTACCGGGCTGAAGGTCAAATCTTTGGACTCCCCAAAGGCCGTGGCCAGACTTCGGC
>JALOOY010000004.1 GCA_025454185.1 Thermodesulfobacteriota bacterium | reverse complement strand
TAGGTAAACAATTCCTCGCCGGCCAGGGTCAAGGCCAGGGCCTCCTTGCGGGCCAGGCCCAGGCCCAGGGCGGCCTGCTCCAGGAAGGCCGTCACCAGGGGGATATAAACGAGATCGGCGGTAAGGGTAAGTTTTATTTGGCTCTTTGGCTCCATGCCTTCACCCTGAAAAAAGGATAAATTCGCAAAAGGTTTTCTCACCGGGGATGACAATAATTGCACCCCCATCAAGGTAATATCGTCCGTCTGGGGGTAATCTTGAACAAAGGATTGGATGGAATCCTGCAACGCCCCTACCAGCCCTTCAGGAGAGGCGGCGGACGATTTCCGGATGGCCGTCAGCAGCCTTTCGCCGGAGTACAGATCCCCCCCGGAATTCAGAGCCTCGGTAACGCCATCGGTGTATAAAACCAGCCGGTCACCAGGGGCCAGTATGATCGTCTCGGGCTGGTAGCGGGCGTTTTCCAGACCGCCCAGCACAAAGCCCTTGGGGAGGGGGAGCCATTCGGGTTCACGGCCCGCCCGGATGATGACCGGCGGCAGGTGCCCGGCATTGGAATAGATAAACCGGCCGCTGACCGTGTTCAGGATGCCCAGAAAGACCGTAACGAACATATTGGCGTCGTTGTCCCGGGAGAGCTCCCGGTTGACCCGGATCAATATATCTGCCGGATCGACTTCCGGGCCGGCCAGGTTTTTCAACAGGGTTTTGGTGACCGCCATGAGCAGAGCCGCCGGCACCCCCTTGTCGGAGACGTCGCCCACGGCCAAATAGACATGTTCATCGTCTAAAACGGCAAAATCATAAAAATCTCCCCCCACTTCCTTGGCCGGTTCGAGCAGGGCGTGGAGCGCGAAGGGGTTGTCGATCCCCGGCGGGGGAAAATGCCGAGGCAAAAAACTCTGCTGGATGGTGCGGGCGATCTTCAGTTCGCTCCGGATGTACTCCTTCAGGGCCTGACGCATTTCACGGAAGGAAAGGGCCAACTGCCCGATCTCATCCCGGCTGCGGGGTTCCGGCAATTCGCTGTCCAGGTTCCCCTGGGCGATTTCCCTGGTTTTGAGGGCCAGGAAACGCAGCGGTCGGGTGATGGTCCCGGCCACCAGGCTGATGGCGATGACTAGCAGGATGCCGCCCAGCAGCCCGATGAGCAGCACCTCCCGGCTGAGGTCCCGGATACCGGCCAGCAGCTCCTCCTCCGGGATGACGACCCCCAGGGACCAGCCGGAGGAGGCCAGGGGCGCATAGGCCAGCCAGGATTTTTTCCCGGAAACCATATCCTGCAGGGGCGCGAAGCCCTGGTCCCCCCGGATCATGGCCCGGCCGATTTCCCGGAGATTTTTATCGCCCCTTTCCTCCGCCAGGCTGAAGAGGCTCTCCCGCAGGATCAAGTCCTTCCGCGGGTGCGTGACGAACACCCCGTTCTGGGAAATTAAAAAGGCATACCCGGTCTTGTAGATTTTTATCGCCCCCACGATCTCCTCCAGCCAGGCCAGAGATAAATCGGCGGTAACGACTCCTCCAAAAACCCGGGCGCCCTTTTTCGTTTGGTTGAAGGGAACGGAATAGGTGGCCATGACGATATTGCCGCCCCCCTCGTCATAGTACGGTTCGCTCCAGACGGCCTGGTTCAATTCTCGGGGGACCTGATACCAGTCCTGGGAAAAATACCGGTAATCCTCATCGCCCAGGAAAACGGTTTTGATGGTCTGGTCCTTGTCCCGGAAACTGTAAGGAGCGTAATAAAACTTCCGGGGCAGAAAGGTCCGCGGTTCAAAAGCGACGGCTGAACCGAAAATCTCCGGGTTGCTCACCAGGAGGGTGCGGATGTTTTTCAGCAGGTCCTGTTCCTGATAGGTGTTCTGTTCCAGCCAGAGGGCCAGTTGGCGGGGGGCCTTCTGCACACCGGTCAGGACGCTTTCCATCCGATAGACCGTGGCCTGCGTCAACTGGCGGGTGTTTTCCCGAACGTACCCCAGGACGGCTTCCCGGGAAAAATAGTAATTGTAGGCGAAGGCCGCCAGGAAGATCAACCCCACGCTGAAAAGGATAAAGACGGTCAATCGGAAGGAAAGGCTTCTATTTCCCATGGGACAGGCAGTCGCGACGGAAACCGGGGAAGGGAGGGACGGCGGCAATGATCCCCTGGTCCAGCATGGTCTGGCCCACCCGCGCATAATCGTTCTCCCCCAGTTGTCCCGGGATACGGTCAGCCCCCGGGAGAATAATCAGTTCCCGCATCTTTTGCAGCATCCAGCGTTGATGGGCGCGGTTGGTTCCCGTATGGGCGGCCTGCGCGTATTTCATGACGATGTCCAGGGCCTCCTCCGGATGGTCAAAGGCGTACTGCCAGCCCTCCAGGGAGGCCCGGACAAAACGGCAGACCCGGTCCGGATTTTTTTCAAAGGTCTTTTCCAGGCAGTACAGGCCATCCTCCGGAAAATTCAAGCCCTGTTCCGAAAAAGGAAAGAGGGTTAACTCTTCCGGATTCATTCCGGCATTCAGGATCAGGTGATATTCATTATAAAGGGTGGCCGAAGCGGCGTCCACACCTTCCCGGAGAAATACATTTACGTTGGTAGATTGGGAAACGGGCCGGACCGTCAGGCGGTGCCTCTGAAAAAAAGCCTGGGGTTGAATACGAAATTCATCTATCCAAAGGCCGACTTTTTTCCCCTGGAGGTCCTGAGGAGTTCGAATGCCCCGGGATTTCTTGGCCACCAGCAGCAGGGCCGACTGCTGGACTATCTGCCCGATATGGACCAGCCTTATTCCTTCCGCCCTTTTTTTAATGGCCTGGGCCAGCATGAGGGAACCGAAATCGGCCAGGCCCCGCTCCAGCCAATCCGAGGCCGGCCTTTCCGGTCCTCCGGTCAGGATACGCAGATCGAGGCCCAGCCGCCGATAGAAGCCCTTCTCATAGGCCACGTAATAGCCGGCGAACTGGGCCTGGGGGATCCATTGGGGAATGAAGACCGCCGGTTCCAGAGGGCCGGCGGAGAGCGGAAAGCCCTGCAGCATTACCCCGCAAAAAATCAGAACCGCCCAACCAACGGAAGTCCTGGGAGAGGCAGCTATTTCGGTCATCTGAATTTTGGTCATTCGCCTTTGTTTTGAGTTTTGGATTTCCGTGTTGGCAGGTGAGACGCCTGCCCTACGTTTTTACATTCGATGTTCGACGTTGGCTGTTCGATGTTGGACGTTCGTCTTTATTTTCCTATCAGGCCTTCTTCCCCGGCTGCTCCACCCGGATGCGGGCGTCCACAATGACGCAGCCCTGTCCGGGAGGCCGGGTTATGATAGGATTCAAATCCAGATCCGTTATTTCCGGGACCTCCTCCACCAGACGCGACACCCGGAGCAGCACTTCCTCCAGGGCCTCGATATCCGCCGGCGGATTGCCCCGAAAGCCGGTCAGCAACCGGAAGCCCCGGATTTCCCCGACCAGTTCCCGGGCGTCCCGATCGGTGAGGGGAGTGACCCGAAAACGCACATCCCCCATGACTTCGACGTGAATCCCCCCCAAACCAAAGCCTACCAGAGGTCCGAAGACCGGGTCTTCGGTGACACCCACCATGATCTCCACCCCCCCGGAGATCATGGGTTGAATCCAGATCCCGTCCAGGGCCGAGAGATTTCCCGAATGCTTCAAAGCGGGCTCCAGGGCTGAAAAGGCCCCGCGAACAGCGGCTTTATCGGCCAGGTTTAGACGAACCCCGCCTAATTCGGTCTTATGGACGATCTGCGGCGAGGAAAGTTTGGCGGCCACAGGGAAACCGACAGCGGCTGCGATCGCCTCCGCTTCTTCAGGCGTCCGGGCCAGGCCCCCCGGGGCCTGGGGCAACCCGACAGCCTGGAGGACCTTCTGGTTTTCTTCTCCCGAAAGCCAGCCGGCACCCCGCTCCTGGATGGCCTTTTGACAGATGGCCCGAACCGGCTCCACCTTCAGGTCCTCAAAATCCGGGTACATCCCTATCGGCAGACGGCGCCATTCGGCATATTCCGCCACCCGGCTCAAGACCCGGGCCACCGATTCCGGGAAGGCGAAGGTCGGAATGGTCTCTTCTGCATATTTCAGAGAACCGGTCAGTCCCTCTCCGACCATCATGCAGGCCAGCACCGGCTTGGCGACGCCTCCGGCGGCCCGGGCGGCCAGGACCCCCTGGTAAATAGCCCGGGAGATGATTTCGGTTTCAGCGATAACGGGAATATAGATGACGATCAGGGCATCCACTTCCTCGGACGACAGCAGGATTTCTATGGCCTGCCGGTATTCTTCAGGGGTCGCCGATGCGATCATGTCCACGGGATTTCCCAGGCTGGCGGCCCGGGGGATAGCGGCCCGCAGCGCGGAGCGAATCTTTTCGGACGGCTCCGGGACCTCCAGCCCCTCCGCTTCACAGGTATCGGCGCATAAAATCCCCGGGCCGCCGGCATTGGTGACAATGGCCACCCGCCGGCCGGGGGGCAGGGGCTGACTTCCCAGCACGGCCGCCAGGTCGAACATCTCCTCCAGTGTCTCGGCCCGGATAACGCCGGTCTGGTGAAAAAGGGCATCCACGGCCACATCGCTGGCGGCCAAAGCGGCGGTGTGGGATCCGGCCGCCCGTTTCCCGGCGGTGGTCCGGCCGCTTTTTACGGCCACGATGGGCTTCGAGCGGCTGACCCGGCGGGCAATCCGGGCGAAACGGCGGGGATTGCCGAAGGATTCCAGGTAGAGGAGAATCACATCGGTATGGGGGTCGCCTTCCCAATATTGCAGGAGATCGTTTCCGGTGACGTCCGCCTTATTCCCTATGCTGATGAACTTGGAAAGCCCCAGGTCCAATTGTTTGGTAAATCCCAGTATGGCCAACCCCAGGGCCCCGCTCTGGGAAGACATGGCGATCCTCCCGGCCGGAGGGAAAATAGGTGAAAAAGAGGCGTTGAGCCGCATCTCCGGATCGGTGTTCATCAGACCCAGGCAGTTGGGCCCCACCAGCCGCATACCGTAGCCCCGGACTTTTTCCACCAGGGCCTCCTGGAGCCGGCGCCCCTCGGCGCCTTCTTCGGCATAGCCGGCCGTAATGACAATCAAGGCCCGGACCCCCAGGGCGGCACAGTCGTCGACCACCTGGGGAACCGTCTCCTTGGGCACGACCACGACGGCCAGATCCACCTGTTCCGGCAGTTCGCGGACCGAATGGGAGGCTCGAATGGAATAGATCACTTCGGCCTTGGGGTTGACCGGGTACACCGGTCCCTGAAACCGGTTGGTCATCAAGGATTCCACCACCATAAATCCGAGGCTGGTTTCCTTCCGAGAAGCTCCGATCACGGCCACGGCGTTGGGTCGGAAAAAGGGACGCAGCGAAGCGGTGGTATAAACACGATCCCGCAATTCCGAGCGGGTCACGCTGTCCTCACCGGGCAGGACCGACAACTCGATATCCACCAGCCCCTGGCTGGTCTGCTGGTGCAGGGGGAAGCCGGAATTTTGAAAAATTTCCAGCATGCGGCGGTTATCAGCGTGGGTCACCGCCTGGAAACCGAGGATCCCGTTGCGGACCGCCAAAAGGGATAACCGCTCCAGCAGCAGGGTGGCCAGCCCTTTACCCTGAAAAGCATCGTCCACCACCACCGCTACTTCCGCTTTTTGCGGTTCCACCAGCACATAGGACCCGGTGGCGATGATGCGAGGGACACTTTCTATGATTCGAGTGACAATCAAAGTCAGGCGCTCGCGGGGATTGGAGGAATCGCAAAGCTTGGTAATGAACTTCTCGTCCGGCAGACGCATGGAAAAAAATCGGCGATACCGGGATTCGAGGGAAAGCCGGCTGGTAAAAGCCAGGAAGGCCTCCTGGTCATCCAGGCCGGCTATATGGACGGTGGCCGAGGAGCCATCCCGCAGGATCAGGCGTCCGTATTCCGCCGCATCCTGGTAGGGAGGGGGATAAAAGATGGGTCGCAACTTTTCCATGGGATAATCCTTTCCAGAAAGAAAACAGATATGATCGCTTTTTGCTGCCAAATATACTGAATGCCTCGACCTCTGCCAAGTCTTTCTTCGGCCGGAAGGAAAAACTTCTTTAAGATCAGCCGGGGTCTGGGTCGGGCCACAGCTCGAATCTATTTACTTTGACTGCCAGGATGGGCTAATATCCAACGATGATCATCCCCCACACCGGACACTTCTCATGAGAACGGCCGTCATCTCCGATATCCACGGCAACCTGGAAGCCCTGACGCAGGTATTCAAGGATATTGAAAAATTACGGATCGAGGCCGTGATCTGCCTGGGCGACTGTGTGGGCTATGGGCCGCAACCCGAGGAGGTCGTCCGGGAAATCCGCGACCGCCGGATCCCCTTTATCCTGGGCAATCACGAGCTGGGTCTGGTGGATTCCAGCTACCTGACCTGGTTCAACCCGCCGACCCGCAGCTCGTTGCGCATCACCCGGAAGCTCCTGTCTGCGGACTCTCTGGTCTATTTCAAATCCCTGCCGCCGGTCTGGATAGAGCGCGGCAGCCGTTTCGTCCACGGCTTTCCCCCGAATTCCATTACCACCTACCTTTACGAAGTACCCGATGAAGAAATCCTGCGTATCCTGAAAGCCCTGCCGGAAAGGCTGTGCTTCATCGGCCACACCCATGATCTGCAACTCATTGCCGCGCTGGGAGACCGGCTCACCTACCTGCCCTTTAAACGGGGTATCCAGCCCCTGCGCCCGGAGGCGAAATACCTGATCAACGTGGGCAGCGTGGGTCAGCCCCGGGACGGCAACAATCAGGCCAAGTACGTCATCTGGGACGACCAGGCCGATACCCTGCGACTGCGCTACGTTACCTACAACATCGTCAAGACGGCCGAGAAAATCCTGGGCCTCGATTTTCCGGAACACAACGCCCGGAGGCTTTTTTAATCCCATGCGCCATATCGGACGCTATGAAATATTGGGCCTTCTGGGGCGCGGCGGCATGAGTCTGGTCTATAAGGTCCGGCTGCCGGTGATTGAAAAAATCATGGCCCTGAAACGCTTCCATCCCCGTCCGCTCCTCGTTGACCTCCTGGGCGCCCCGGAGTTGAAAAGACGGTTCGTGAACGAGGCCCAGATCATGGCCCGCCTGCATCACCCCCATCTGCTGGCGGTCTGGGATTATGATGAAGCGGCCGGCACCCCCTTTTTTGTCATGGAATATTACTGCAACAACCTCGGTGCCCTGATCGGGGAGTCCGGGGAAGCGGAACGGACCACCCGGCGGCTGGATCCCGGTCGAGTGCAGCATTACGGCCGGCAGATCCTGCAGGGTGTGGTCCGCCTCCACCAGGTCGGGATCATCCACCGGGACCTGAAGCCCTTCAATTTTCTGATTACCGACGACGATATCATAAAAATCGGGGATTTCGGCCTCTCCCTGCTGCGCGGGGAAACGCTCCCGGCGCCCCACAACCTGAAGGTAGGCTCTCCTTACTACGCGGCGCCGGAACAGGAGCAGGACCCGAACAGGGTGGATGCTCGGGCCGACATCTATTCCGTGGGGGTGACTTTGTATCGGCTGGCCACCGGTCGCCTGCCCGCGGGTAATCGGGGAAAACCGAGCCGCTGCCACCCGGAACTGGATGCCCGTTGGGATGATTTTTTGCTGAAAGCCACTGCGCCGGATGGAACAGCGCGTTTTGCCTCGGCCGCGGAAATGCTCCTGGAGCTGGAAGCGCTGGAACCGGCCGGGAAAGATAGGCTCTGCCCCAAGAATGACGCTCCGGCGTCTGCCCCTTTTGTTTCTCCTGCCCGGCTGCGCAGCACACCGGTCAAGGTACGCCCGGCCGAGTCTTCGCATCTTTTCCCCATCGATGCCCTGGGACGTCCCCGCGGGTATCCGGTCCCCGAGCTGCGGGAAATGGGCAACGGTACGGTCCTCGACCAGACCCACGCCCTCATCTGGGAGCAATCCGGCTCCGCTTATCCGCTCACCTGGCCCGAAGCCGGGGCCTATGCCCGGGATCTCAACCGGCAAAGGTTTGCCGGCCGTTTGGACTGGCGTCTGCCCACCGTGGATGAATTGCTGTCCCTGATCACCGAAAGGCCGCAGGTCCACTCCTATTGTCTGAGCCTGCCGCTGGATCCCGAAAAGAAACGCTTCTGGAGCGCCGACCGCCGATCCTTCACCGCCGCCTGGGCGGTCAGCATTGACTTGGGTTTCGTTTTCTGGCAGGATTTTACCTGCCATTATTTCGTACGGGCGGTCTGCTCTGTTTAGTCTTCAGAAAATAATCGGACGGATCGGTCGGATCCAGCCGATCCGTCCGATCAAAAAAGAAGGAGAAGCCCATGCAAGGCACCGGCGCCTGCGGCATCAATTGCCTGGCCTGCCGCCTCTTCGCGGAAGGGAGATGCAGCCTCTGCGGCTCGGGCCTGTCGGAGCAGGCCAACCGCAAGCTGGTGGCCCAGTTGCGGCTCATCGGCGGGGTGTGCCCCATCCTGAATTGCGCGGTCGAACGGAAGATCGAGTTCTGTCTCCGAGACTGCGGCAAGTTCCCCTGCCACCACTTCAAGGGCGGCCCCTACCCCTTCAGCGAGGGCTACCTGCAGATGCAGGCGAGGCGGCGCGGTTTGCCGGAGAAAGAGGAAGAAAATCCCAAGCCGCAGATACATTGAAAAATGGAAATCTTTTTCACCGCAAAGGCGCCAAGGACGCTAAAAATCTAATTTTTCATAAAATCGGCAAAAGTCGATTTTATGAAAACCAACCGCCTCCGGCGGGTTGAAAGTTCGCGGAGTTGGCGTAGAGGGTAGTCCTCTCCACAAAGGTATATCCCATGCGGACAACCCAAGTTATCCTGCCCATCTTTTTTATGGTCTTTTCACTCTTAAACCTCGGCTGCCAGGGTTTCCTCGAACGATCCTTCGTCTGCTTTCCGGAGAAGGTTCACGAAGGTCGGCCGGAGGACTACGGCCTGACCGCCCGGGACCTTTACTTTGAAACCGGTGACAAGGTGAAGCTGCACGGCTGGCTCTTCGTCAAGGACCACCAGGCCCCCTGCCTGCTCTGGTGCCACGGCAACGCCGGCAACATCAGCCACCGGCTGGACAACATCGCCCGGCTGCAGGCTGCGGGAATCAATGTTTTTATATACGACTACCGGGGCTACGGAAAAAGCGCCGGGTCCCTGTCCGAAGAGGGCTTTTATCGGGACGGGCAAGCGGCCTGGGAAATGCTGCTCCGGGAAGGCGTGCCCTCTTCCCGAGTCGTGCTTTTCGGCCGGTCCCTGGGCTGCGCCATGGCCGCGGACCTCGCCGTGAAAGTGCCGGCAGCGGGCCTGATCCTGGAATCCGGCTTCCCCCACCTGGGGGCCATGGCCCGGGTCCATTACCCCTTTGTCTTCAGCGAACGATTCCTTTGCGGCCGTTTCAACGCCTTGTCCCGCCTCAAGCAGGTCAAACTGCCGGTCCTGGTCATCCACGGCGACCGGGACGCCGTCGTCCCGATCGACCTCGGCCGACGTCTCTACGACGCTGCCCCGGGACCCAAAGCATGGTACGAAATCAAGGGAGCGAATCATAACGACACCTACCTGGTAGGCGGGGATAACTACTTCCTCAACCTCCGGGAAACACTCCGCCGCTGGAGTATAAAACCGGGAAGCCCTTTCATCGCCCGCCATCCCGCACAAGGTTTAGTTTGACCGGACCAAAGATTCCTGCCTACCCCGCTTACCGCACGGAAAGCGGGGGCCTGGTGCAACCGACTTGAAATAAACGGGGAAGAGCGGCGGGCGGAAGGCGGAAGGGGTTTGCCCAAAATTATTCGGCCCAGGGGGCCGCCGAAGACGGTCCTGGGCCGAATATCTTTGGGTTTAGAAGGTGTTACGTTAGAAAGACAACCCGACTCCCAACCACGGGCCGTGCTGGGTGGCGTTCCACTCGTTCTCGCCCTCGTTGTACTTGATGTAGAGGGCGCGGTAGCCGAACTGCATGGACAGGGGCTGGGTGATCTGCCAGTTGAAAAAGGCATTACCGTTCAAGGCCAGGTCCGAGGCGTTGCCGATCCCGAAACCGCCGATGTCACCGCGCAGACCGAAGAACCAGGTCTTGGTCATGGGAATGAACACCCGGCCGCCCACGATGGGATCCACGTAGGTCAGGGTGTCGTCTCTTTTCAAGGCCCGGCTGGGGATGGCGATTTCCGTGTAGAAGTTGTTGATCCGGCCACCCACGAAGACATCGGCCACCACCGGGTTCCAGGTCAGCCGGTAAGGAACGGCCAACTCGACAAAGGTCTGGTTAACCTTGACCTGCCGCCGCCCGGGGAGCACTCCGCCGGGGTGTTCTTGTTCCACCTCGAAGCTGTTGTAGAAACCGTCCACCATGATGCCCCAGTGCCCTTTGAACCCTTCATAATGGGCCCCGAAGTAGAACTTATTGTTGCTCCAGAAATCGTCCCAACTGTAATCGATATCGCTCTCGAGGCCCTTGACTTTGATATCGCCGTCCATAACGTTCACCCACCCGTAGACGGACAAGAAAGACTTCCATTGGTCGGACTTCTCGATCACTTCCGCCGAGGCCGGAAGCATTCCAACCGTGAACATCAAACCGATTGCCACAAGCAAAACCAAAAAATTTTTTCGTTTCATTCCTGCTCTCCTTTTCTTAAATTGTAAGCATTGAATTAGTTAGATAGACTCCCGACTATTTCTTTTTGGCCGTTTCTACGGATATGGCCAGGGCCTCGGTGTAGGTGATGGCCACCTGGTCCCCCACCTTGACGTTCACCAGGTTTTTAGGGTCCTTCACCTTGATTTCCTTGGTCTTGCCATCGGGTCCTTTTAAGGTTACATAATGTTTTTTGGCATCGAGGGCCTCTACGGTCGCCGTAATGGTCACCTGACCGGCGGCGACGCCGGCCGGCTTTTCACCGGGTTTGGCCGCGGCCACGCCGCCGGCAGCCCCCACCGCAACGGCCTGACCGGGTTTGGTTACCTCGAAAGCCAGGGATTCATAATACTGGACAGTTACCAGGTCCCCCACCTTCACCTGGGGCAGGTTCTTGGCCTCTTCACCGACCTTGAGGTCAAATATATTCCCCTCCTCGCCCTTGAGGGTGACCACCCGCTTTTCCACATCGATGGCCTGCACCGTGGCCATCTTCTTGACCGCTCGTTCTTTGATCCCCGACGGTTTGACTCCTTTCGAGGTCGGTTTATCTGCCGCCAACACCACACCTGCCTGGACCAATCCAAAAATTACTACCGACAGCAGGACCAAAAATTTTTTCATTACAACCTCCTCTTGAGCAGTAAGAATTTAGTCATACAATATATAGTGTTTATTTGGTCTTTTGTCAATAGGATTAATCGCGGAGAGGATCATCTTCCGAATTCCCTTAGGCCCCTGCCGTCGATCATTCTCGAAAAGTCTTGAAGGTGTTGATCAACCCGTTGGTCGAGGCGTCATGTCCTGTCACCCGCCGGTCGTCCTGCAGCTCGGGGAGGATCTTATTGGCGAGTTGTTTGCCGAATTCCACGCCCCACTGGTCGAAGCTGAATATGTTCCAGATCACTCCTTGGGTGAAAATTTTGTGCTCGTACAGGGCGATGAGGCTGCCCAGGGTCCGGGGCCTGATCTGTTTGACCAGGATGGCATTGGTGGGTCGATTCCCCCGGAACACCCGGTAGGGCAGGATCCGTTTGATCTCCTCGGCCTTCAGGCCCTTGGCTCGCAACTCTTCCAGGACCTCGCCTTTCGATTTCCCCTTCATCAGCGCTTCCGTCTGCGCGAAAAAGTTCGAAAGGAGGATCATATGGTGGCTGCCCAGCGGGTTGTGGCTGACGGCCGGGGCGATGAAGTCGCAGGGTATCAGCTTGGTGCCTTGATGGATCAACTGGTAGAAGGCGTGCTGGCCGTTGGTGCCGGGCTCGCCCCAGATGATCGGGCCGGTCTGACAGCGAACGGGCCTTCCGTTCCGGTCCACAAATTTCCCATTGCTCTCCATGTCCCCCTGCTGGAAGTAGGCCGGGAAGCGGTGCAGGTACTGATCGTAGGGCAGTATGGCCTCTGTCTGGGCGCCGAAGAAGTTATTGTACCAGATGCCGATCAGGGCCAGGATCACGGGAAGATTCTTCTCGAAAGGGGTGTCCCGGAAATGGAGGTCCATGGCCTCCGCCCCGGCCAGTAATTCTTCGAAATGCTCAAAACCGATCGTGCAGGCGATGGAAAGGCCGATGGCCGACCAGAGGGAGTAGCGGCCCCCCACCCAGTCCCAGAAGCGGAACATGTTCTCGGGATCGATCCCGAAGGTTTTGACCGCTTCGGTATTCGTGGACAGAGCGACGAAATGCCTCTTGATCCGTGCCTCGGATTTCGCCGCCTTCAGGAACCAGCCGCGTGCCGTCCCCGCATTGGTCATGGTTTCCTGGGTGGTGAACGTCTTGGAAGCGATGATGAAGAGGGTGGTCTCCGGCCTCAGCGTCTTCAGGGTTTCGGCCAGGTGGGTCCCGTCGATATTGGACACGAAGTGCGGACGCCGGCCGGGCTGCCAGTAGGGTTTCAAAGCCTCAGTCACCATGACCGGCCCCAGGTCCGACCCGCCGATGCCGATGTTGACGATATCGGTGATCGCCTTTCCCGTGTACCCCTTCCATTGGCCCGCGATCAGGGCCTCCGAAAATCGTTTCATCTGCCCCAGGACGGCCTTGACTTCGGGCATGACATCGCGGCCGTTTACCCGGATGGGAGTCCTCCCTCGATTCCGCAGGGCCACGTGCAGTACCGGTCGCCCTTCAGTCTCGTTGATGGCCTCGCCCCTGAACATGCTGTGGACGGCCGGCCTTAATTTACATTCCCGGGCGAGGCCCAACAGGAGGCGCATGGTCTCCCGGGTGATGATATTCTTGGAATAGTCCAGGAGGATATCTTCGAAGGTCACCGAAAACCGGGAGAAGCGCTTCGGGTCTTCTCGAAAAAGGTCCGCCAGGCGGCGGTTTTTCATCACGCGATGATGCTTCTTCAGTTTTTTCCAGGATTCAGTTTTCGTCGGATTGATTTTTGGAAGCATGGAAGTTACCCCAATTCAATTTTTAAATAAGATTTTCATGATTGACAGGTCACCCATTGTATCGGTGGTTGTCATCCTGGCGCAGGCCAGGATCTAGGAGAGATGAAGCACCCGCTTGCCCTGGATCCCGGATCGAGTCCGGAATGGCAAACTAAAACCAATGACCGCTTATTGCTAAACATTAGGCTTCCCCATCTCTCTAATACGCTGGGAATAAGCCTGTTGAAGCGATTCCATATATTCCGCGTCCACCGGACCCTGCCAGGTAACCACCTGTTTGAACCGATTCGGAATCGACACGGACTCCGGCACAAAGCCGGTTTTCAGTCGGATCCGCCAGCGCATTTCCTGGACCCTCCGGGCCACGTCGTCCAGGGTTTCCGCTAAATTTCCGTAGCCAACGGCCTTGAGGCATTCGGCCAGTAAGTCCTCTTTATATACTTCCCGGGCAAAGAGGCAGGCCACCATGGAGGTGAGCAGGACCCGGGCTTTTTCATCCTGCACGAGAAAATCCACGGCCGCCGCCGCCTCTTTTCCTTTCTGCTTTTGGTCGTAGGCGTAGCCCCCGGCGTCAAGATGGGAATGGCGGAACCCCAGGGCCTGGGAGACGAAAAAAACCTCACCGGTGGCATAGCCGGCCATTTCCTGCCCCAGGACGCAGGCGAAGTCAGAACCTCCATAATGCTCGGCGGCTTTCATTGTTCCCCGGCCCAGGAGGCGATAAAAATCGTTGGCCCCCAGCCCCAGGTGCGTTACCGCCTGCACATAGGCCCCGGCGTCGCCGAATTTCAGGGGGACCAGAGTCTCTTTGGCGGAGATGAGCCCCTTGTCAGAAGCCTCCGTGGCCCAAGCCAGGGCCACCCCCGCGGACATGACGTCCAGGCCGGCCTTTTCCGCTGTTTCCAGCAGGGTCAGGACCTGGAAGGGGTCCAGGACGCTCAACATGGCGCCCAGGGCGAAGATGGGCTCGTGGTCGTAAGTGACCTGCCGGTAGAGGTATTGGTTTGGTTCCTTGAATTTTTCCCGCAGGAACCCCAGATGGATGCAGCCCACCGGACACCCGGCACAGGCGGTGTTGCGCAGCAGGGTGCGGTCGGCAAAGGTCTCCCCGGTGATTCCGACAATGTCCGTCTCTGACGTGCGCTGGAGGTTACGGCAGGGCAGGGCCTGGATCCTATTCAGCACAGCCACGTTGGCGGCCGTGCCCAGGTTGTGGTATTTGTCCATCATGGTCGTTGCGGTAAGCTGCCCGTAGATCTTCTCGAAGAGCGGGGCATAGGCCTTGCCGGGGGGCAGTTCGAAGGAGGCGTCCCCCAGAATCACGATGGCTTTGAGGTTCTTGGCGCCCATGGCGGCACCACCCCCTAGACGGCCGAAATGGCGGTAGCTGTCCACATTGATGCAGGCCAGGGCCGACCGGTTCTCGCCCGCCGGGCCGATCCGGAGAATGGAACGGTGCCCGGAGCCGACAAACATGTTGCGAAGTACGCGGCCGGTCCGCTGGACGCTTTTCCCCCAGAGATAAGGAACGTCCTGCACTTCGAGGGTCCTGGACCCAACGACCAGGCAGCTCGGGCGCCGGGTCTTTCCGGTGATTACCAGGGCGTCCAGGTCGGCAAAGCGCAGGGACAGCGCCGCTCGGCCCCCGGCATGGCTCTCGGCGTACTGATCGTGGTACGGCGATTTGAAGGCGCAGACCACCTTGCTCATGAGGGGGAAGTACCCGGTAAGGGGGCCGATGGCCAGTATCAGGGGCTGCGCCGGATCTTCCCATCCCCGGTCGGGAAAGCCCATCCGGTCGAAGAGCAGTGCCGCCAGCCCGCTCCCCCCCGCCTGGGTGTCCCGCCCGTCGATCTCCTCGATTCGACCCCGGCCGGTGGCCAGGTCCACCCGGAGGACCCGAAAATAATCCCGGATCATGGCCTCGCCTCCGGGAGGGAGGCATCGCCTGTTGTGGCGGCCGGCGGCTCGACCATCTCCAGGCAGTCATGGGGACAGAATTCCACGCAACGGCCGCATTGGATGCAGACAAAGGGTTCGCCGGCAGGGTCCAGGTAAATGGCGTCGACCGGGCAGGCCGCGGCGCAGGCCCCGCAGCGGATGCAAAGCTTCCGCTTGACCACCACGCCGCCCCCTCGGCGCTGCCCAAAGGCCCCCGTGGGGCAGGCCAGGGCGCAGGGCGCCGGATCGCAGGCCAGACAGGGCTGGGCCTCAAAGCCGGTGGAAAGGCCACCCGTGGAGCGGATCCGAATTCCGGCCTTGTCCCAGGAAAGCTGCTGGTACACCAACCGGGCGCAGGCCAGCGAACAGGAGTGGCAGCCGATGCAGCGTTCCATACGGGGTGTGCTTAAAATTTTCATGACCATATTTTTTCCAGAATGGCTTTGGTGATCATGTAGGTCGGTCGAATACCCTCGCGGCCCATCGGTCCGGCCGCCAAGGTCTGGCCGCTTTTCATGGGGTTGTCGGAAGCATAGTACGCATAGCGCACCCGGACGTCCCGGGAAATGTGCCCGCGGATCATGGCGGCGCTGATAGCCCGTTGATAATGACCGCCCTCCATTTCCAGGCCCACGGCCCGCCAGGTTGTCTCAAGAAACATTTCCAAAATGTCCCGGTTCTGCAGGGCCATTCGCCCCTGATGGGCCCGGTTTATTTCTGACATCGCTCGGTCTCCTTTATGTCTACCCGGAAAGGGATGGGCGACCCTCCCGGGTTCTGCCTTTGTCCAAAGAGCCCCAACGGTTCCTCCCGCCGAAGATCCGCTACCCGCGGGGCGGCAGCAGGTAAAGCGTCATGGCGAAAATCAG
>JALOOY010000242.1 GCA_025454185.1 Thermodesulfobacteriota bacterium | reverse complement strand
GTGAACGACAGGAAAAGCTACGACAACGGTGTCAAGATCGTGCCGGCCCGCCTGCTCGAGCCGCAAATCGTGACGCTGGACAATGTCCGGGAGACTTTTGCCAACGATCCCGTCCTGAAGGACCTGGTGAAATAACGGTGAGAACCGCGGCGGGTAAAAGAGAAGGAAGTGAGGTCGCCATGGATGAACCCCAGCCTGTTTTGCTCTCCTGCGGGATCCGACAGGAGGAAATCGACCCAAAGAATTTTTTCCAGAACCCGTGAAGATACCCGCCGGTTGTTCAGTCGGCTCGAGGGAATAACTTTTGCGGGTGGTGGAAAGAGAAGGTTGGAAAAAACTTGACCTTTATGTTTTAATATACTAAAAACATGACATGTCTACTCCCCCGTTAAAAATAGCCGGGCAGATCCGCCGGGTCCTGAACCGATCCATGCTTCTGGAAAAGCGGAGCATGGTTCATCATGAAGGGTTGCGGCTCTATCCCTCGGAAATCCATTTGCTGCAAGTCATCCGGGAAGGAGGAGACCCCAGCGCCGGTGAAATGGCCCAAAGATTGGGGATCAGTAACGGCGCCGTTTCCCAGACCCTGAAGCGGCTGGAGAAGAAGGGGGCCATCCATAAAACCAAGGATCCGGCCCTCAAAAACAAATTGACCGCCACCCTCACCGGGACGGGGGAGGCGGCCCTGCGGAGGTTTGAAGATTCGCGGGAGGAGGCGAGGAAGGCTTTTTCCAATTACCTGGCCGGATTATCGGCCAGGGAGGGTAGGGTCATCGAGGGTTTCCTGGACCGTTTGGAGCAATTCCTGGCCAAGCTGGCCTGATTTTTTTTGGCGAATGTTTATAGTATCTAAAAACTAAAGGAGGAGGATCATGGAAAATAGATTGCTGACCGGCGTCTGGCGCTATCTGGTGGGGGTGCCTCCCTGGCTCTGGGAGAAGCAGATCGAAAAGGGTCGCCTTAAAGTGAAAAAGTCCACCGGCTTCATGTCCCCGGACCATCGGAGGGTTCACCACTATGTGGTCCGGGAGCTGCCGCGTTTCGGCGCGCCCCTGCCGCCGGAAACCGTTTCCCGGGAGCTGGACCTGCCCCTGGAGCGGACCGTGGACATTCTGCGCGACCTGGAAGAGCATCTGACCTTCCTGTACCGGAACGACCACGGTCAGGTTGTCTGGGCCTACCCTGTGACGGTGGAAAAGACCCCCCACCGGATCACCTTCGGCTCCGGGGAAAGCTTATACGCCGCCTGAGCGGTGGATGCCTTTGCCACGCCCTTCGTGCAGGGGCGGTTGAGAGAGGAAAATGTATCTGTTACGGTCGATACGGAGTGTGCCCACTGCCGGAGGCCCATGCAACTGGAAATCGACAGCGCCATGAACTGGCGCTGTCCGGAAGCGGATTGTGCCCCAATCATCTTTGTTCCCGAAGTGGATTTCAGTCGCCTGGAGGACCCCAGCATCGTCGAAGCTTTTTGAAAGGAGAGCGTCTTCTTCCGGTCGGAAGAGCACGCCAGGGCCTACCGCCGCCAGGGACACCGGGTCCGGGGCGCCTATTTCACCCCAATGCAGATAGCCCATGTAAACCGGGCCATTCAGAGCGCCCTCTTCGGCTGGTAGACTACCTACTTATCTTTAAAAGAGGAATAACCAATGTAAAATTGATATGTCGGGTAGTGGGGGAGGAAGAGGCCCTTCCTCCCCCTTGTTCCTGAACCCCCACAAAAAGGGCCCGATTAGCGCCTGATCTAACTAATCCTTAGAATCGGACCCAGACCCTCGGCCCAAGCCCGGATACCGTTCCAGTCCCGGTAATCCCCCTCCGTGACACCCTTGTCCTTCATCTTCGACTGCATGATCATCCGATACATAAAATTCATTTTGCTGTAATCCAGAACGCCGGCAAACCCGCCCAGGTCAATGGGTCGCACGGCCGGTACGGCCTTGAGCACGGGATCAAAGTAACTCCGGGCCAGGCGGCGGCTTCCTTCGGAATTCTTAACCAGGGCCAGGCAGGTTAAAAAATAGGCCACCGGGATCCGGGTCAAGTGGCCCTGATTTTTTTCTACGAATTCGATGGCCTCGGGCAGCCAGGAAGCGCTGCGGACTGCACTGCCGATAACGACCGCGTCGTAGGAAGACAATCCGTTTACATTTTTCACGAGACGCACCTCAACCAGGGCCCCCCGATCGCACAACGCCTGTCCTAAAGCATCGGCAACGCCGCCGGTGGATCCGCAATAACTGGAATAGGCGATCAACACCTTCTTATGGGTCGGTTTTATATTGGATTCACACCGGGCCTCAAGAAATTCCACCTGCCCGCTGCCGGCCGGTTGTGGAGATAAAAGCCCCCCGCCGAGGGCCAGGACTCCCGCCGTGGCCCCGGCCGCGATCGACCCTCTGATAACGAATGTTCTTCTGGTCATTTGTTCCATGATTTCCTCCCCGGCAAAGACTTCTTCACCGCAAAGTCGTAAAGGACGCAAAGAAGCCTATTTTTCATAAAATCGGAAGATACCGATTTTATGGAGGAAGGTCGGAGAAATTTTTTTCATCTCTTCCCCGACCTTCCCAAAAAAAATGGAAAATTTTAATCAACGGATTATTAAGAATGGTTATGGGCGGCCATTCTTTCGCGGATTTCCGTGTTGAGCAGCCGTCTCTGGTCGGCGTTTAAAGTATCGTAGAAATCCGCTAGCAGGTCCAGGTTTTTAGACAGGAAACCCGAGAAGTCGTTGATCCGGGTTTTCGCGGTATCCACCAGGCCTTGTACGTCCGGGTTTTCCTTGTTCATCTCCTCGTGGAACCGGGCCCTTAATTGCCGCCGCTCCTCAAAGCCGGTGGACATGCGGGAGGTAATGTTGCTCTTGAGTTCCTCGTATTTGGTTTTCTGTTCCGCGGTGAGATTCAGCTTTTGAGCCGTCTTGTCCATCCGCCAGAGGATGAATTCGGCAATCTCCTTCTGGTGAAAGCCGGAATGGAAGCCCCGGCCTGCAAAGGGGGGGCCGAATTTCCCGCCCCGGTCTCCCCAGGGGCTGCCGATTACCAGGCCGTAGCCGACGATCAAGGTCAGGAAAAGAAAAATCCCGCTGCCGATAAATGCCTTGTTCCGTGTCTTCATGGTGTTGCTCCTTTCTGTGTGGAGAAATTTTGGTTTCTTATGAAACCTTGGTGAGCAGTCTACCGCCGAGGTGTAAAGATTTTTTTTTCGCCTTGTAATAAATTGTCAGGCAAATGTAAAATTCGGTAAAAAGAGGTGACAAACATGGACCACCGGGTTTTAATCGTCGATGACGACCTGAAACTGCAGAAGCTCCTCAAGGAATACCTGGGGGGCAATGGCTTTTCCGTTGAAACCCTTCCCGACGGGTCCCGAGTCCGGGAGACGATCCGCCAGGAAGCGCCGGACATCGTCATTCTGGACGTCATGCTGCCCGGTAAGGACGGCCTGGAGGTTTTGAAGGACATCCGCCGGGACCACGCCCTGCCGGTTATCATGCTGACGGCCAAGGGGGAGGATACGGAGCGCATCGTGGGGCTGGAGCTGGGGGCGGACGATTATCTCCCCAAACCCTTCAATCCACGGGAGCTGCTGGCCAGAATGAAGGCTATCCTGCGCCGGGCGGCGACCCCGGACCACGAAAAGGAAACCAGCGAATCCTTGACCGTTGAGGCCGGCGGATTGACCCTGCACCAGGCCCGACAGACTGTTAACATGGGTGAGAAGGAGCTGGAACTGTCCACTACCGAATACCGCATTCTGGAGGTGTTGATGAAACACCCCAACACCGTCCTGAGCCGCGACCGATTGATGACCCTGGCCCGGGGCCGGGATTTCATGGCTTTCGACCGGAGCATCGATATGCACATCAGTAAACTGCGGGCCAAACTGGAACCCGATCCCCGCTCCCCCCGGCGCATAAAAACCGTCTGGGGCAGCGGCTATATGTTCGTAGCCCCTTGATGCGACCCGGCAAACTCTACATCAAAATCCTGCTGTCTTTCCTGGCCGTTCTCTTTACCACCCTGCTGGTGGTTTTTGTGCTCTTCTTGCTCCAGCCCGGCCAATTTTTTACCACCCGCCTGGAAGAGTTCATCCGGAACCGGGCCCTCAGGGTCCAGGCGGTGCTGGTCACCAAAATCCGATCGGCGCCGGATACGGAATGGTCGCGGAACGAGCCGCTGCAAACCTTTATCTCGGATTTCGGAAAGATCATGGGGGCCAGGGTCTGGCTGGCGAAACCCGATGGAACCGTGGCCTTGAAATCCTTTGGGGGTGAAATTCCGAAACTCGCGGCCGGGCTTATAGACCGGAAGACCATTATCCATGAGCATATAATCCTTTACCGCCAAAGAGACCTGCGTTTCTATGTGGTGATTCCCCTGGCCTTACCGGACGGCGAACCGGGCCACCTCCACATCTTGTTCGACCGGCCGGAAGGACCGCTGCACCCCGGC
>JALOOY010000241.1 GCA_025454185.1 Thermodesulfobacteriota bacterium | reverse complement strand
GCTGTGTCCCAACGGCAGGCATTTTCATGCTTCGCGGGCGCCCGCCCCGGGCCTGGAAGTTTATTACGAAAATAACCGAACATCGAAAATCGAACCTTCAGTTGTTTTTAATCCGGGGATGTGCTAAAAAAATCGTCCCATTATAATGTGGCCGGTCCGTTCAATCTACTCTTTAATGTGAGGAAAGATTATGACTGAAGAAAACTATTACCGGGAGAAGAATATCCTGATCACCGGCGGGTTGGGCTTCCTGGGCAGTACCCTGGCCATCAAGCTGGTAGACCTCGGGGCCCGGGTGACCCTGCTGGACGGGATGGTCCCCGATCTGGGGGCCAATTTTTTCAATATCGAACCGGTCAAAGACCGGGTGCAGGTGGTCATCGCCAACCTCGGTGACCGGGCGGCCGTGGATTATTACGTGCGCGGCCGGGAAGTCATTTTCAACATCGGCATGCATTCCTGCCATCTGGAATCCATGAGCAACCCGCTCTTTGATCTGGAGACCAACGTTATCCCCCAGTTCCATTTCCTGGAGTCCCTGCGTTACAACAATCCCCAGGCCCGGGTGGTTTACGTGGGCTCCCGGGCCCAGTACGGCCAGGCCCTGACCATTCCCATCACCGAAGACACGCCGCCCAATCCCAAGGATATCTACGCGGCCACCAAGCAGGCCGTGGAATGGTACCACCTGCTCTACAACAAGATCTGCGGCCTGGGAGTGACCTCCATCCGGCTGGGCAACACCTACGGACCGCGTCACCAGATGCGCCACCCCAAGTACGGGGTCCAGAATTATCTGATCCGCCTGGCCTTGGATGGGCAGGAGATTAAAATATTCGGGGATGGCCTGCAGAAAAGGGAGATGATCTACGTGGACGACGTAATCGACTGCCTGCTGCTGCTGGGGGAAAAGGAGGCCTGTCTGAACGAGGTCTACGGCATCGGCAGCGCCGAAGCCATCACCTTTCTGGAATTGGTCCAGGCCATCATCCGGGCCTGCGGTACCGGCCGCTACGTCCACGCCCCCTGGCCGAAAGAACGCAAGACCATCGAAGTGGGAGACGTGGTGACCGACTTCGCCAAGTTGACCCGGCATACCGGCTGGAAACCCACGACGCTGCTGGCCGAAGGGCTGGAAAAGACCGCGGCCTTCTACCGGCAAAATCGCGAACACTACTGGTAAGCGATGCTGTTCTGGACCGCTGTTATCCTGGGCATCGTCGAAGGCCTGACGGAATTCATCCCCGTCTCCTCCACCGGCCATCTCATCCTGGCCGGGCAGCTCCTGCATTTCCGGGGACCCACGGCCAAGACCTTTGATGTGGTCATCCAGTTGGGGGCCATCCTGGCCGTGGTCTGGCTCTATCGCGAACGGTTTCGTTCCCTGTTGCCCCTGGCGGGCTGGAAAAAATTCACCCACGGCAGCCGCGGTCTGAAAGGCCTGCGCGGCTGCCTGCTGCTCGGGTTGACCACGGCGCCGGCCCTGCTCATCGGGAAATTCGCCTACGGCGCCATCAAGGCCCACCTGTTCAACGCCACCAGCGTGGCCATCGCCCTGGCGGTGGGGGCCGTAGGCATCCTCTGGGCCGAGCGCCGCAAACAGGATCAGGGCATCGTTTCATTGGACAACATTACCTGGGGGCAGGCCCTGGCCATAGGGCTGATTCAGTGCCTGTCCATGTGGCCGGGGATTTCCCGGGCCGGGGCTACCATCGTGGGCGGGATGCTGGCCGGTCTGCGGCGCAAGACCGCGGCCGAGTATTCCTTTCTGGCCGCCGTGCCGGTCATGATCGCCGCCTCCGGGTACGACTTCTGGAAGACCAGGGCGTTTTTCACGGCGTCCGATCTCCTTTTTTTAGGGGTGGGGTTTGTGGTAGCTTTCGGGGTGGCCTACCTGACCGTAGCGGCCTTTATCCGCCTGCTGGGGCGCTGGACCTTGAAGCCTTTTGCCTGGTACCGCCTGGCCCTGGCCCCGATCGTGCTGCTTTTCTGGCCGGGGGGGTAAGGGTCTTTCATTAAGAATTAAGAATTAACAATTGACAATTAATAATTAAGTCTTTGAATTCTTTTTGTTTGCCGGGGGATAATAATAAATAATTCTCAATTCTTAATTGTTAATTCTTAACTCTCAATTAATAATGGCCCCGGCCTCCCCAACCAACCGTACTCTACAACGAAGTATAATACTTCTCCTTTTCAAACCCGATCGGCCCCAGCAGTTTTTCATCCAGCCCCAGACTCAACCCCAGCAATTGGGTGTAGAGCAGCGACGGCAGGGCCGGTGCCGGCGCGGTCCCCGCTTCCGCAAGGGCCGGCGGCCGGGCAAACTGCATCTGGCAATGGGGGCAGGCCACACAGAGGACATCCGCCTCCGCCTCCCTGGCCGAGTCCATCTTTTTTTGCCGCAGGGCCGCCGACAGGGGGTCGTTTTTCTCCCGCAGTGGATCCCCGCAGCATTGGAGCCGCAAAGACCAGTCCACACTGATTCCGCCGGTCACCTCGACCAGGGTTTCAAATTTGGAAGGGTTGGCCGGATGGTCGAAGGCCGTCACATCCCGGGGCCGCAGGAGATGGCAGCCGTAATGGACAGCCACCTTCAGCGACTTGAAGGGACGGGCATTGCTTTTCCAGAGCACCGCCGGATCGATATCTTCCAAGAAAACATGGAGCAGGTGTTTGATTTCGAGCTGCCCGGGATAGCGCAGGCCTTCCTCCTTAAGAAGCGCCGCCGTCTGCCGAAAGAGCGTTTCGTTTTTTCTGAGCAGGAGGTCCGCGTAACGCAGGGTGCCGTAACAGCACTGGCACAGGCAGAGCAGGGGCCGGCCCTTCTCTCCGGCCAGGGCCAGGTTGCGGGCCGAGGAATATATAAAAGCCTGAAAGTCGAGAAAGCGGATGGGGTAACCGCAGCAGGCAAATTCCTGCTCCGTCAGTGCAATCCCGAACCGTTCCAGTATGGCCCGGCTGGAGGTTTCGTAATAGGGGACGAAGTAGGGGACTTTGCAGCCCGGGAAAAGGGTGTATTTCATACGGCGCTCCTCCCTGATAGACCATGTTCCGGCGACGAATCCCGGCCCTGGCGAAAGGCCGTATTTTTTAATTCAAAAAGGATATCCGCCACCCGGACGCCTTGGGGGCACCCCTCCTGACATTGATAACAGCCCAGGCAGTCCCAGACCATCCGGGCCCCCAGGGTCTTTTCCTGCAATCCAAAATTCAAGCTGTACATGATCTGGTGAGGGAGCAGACCCAGTACCGGGATCGGATCCGGGTAATTACGGACCACCGGACAGACATTGGAACAGGTCATACAGGTATAACAGGAGGAAAAGGTACTGCCCTGCCAGGAATGGCCGATGACTTCTTTGAAAGCCTTACCCTGATGCGTGAGCGGGATAAGGGGTTTGGTCCTTTCCCAGTCGAAACGCCCCACGAACCGATCCCGGGTGGTCACGAACAGATCGGGACAACCTAAATGGGCCAGATCTTCCCGCATGCAGAACCATAAGTCCTGGGCTACTATACCGACCGGACAAAAGATCGTTCCCCGATAACAGCCGGTGCAGATCGAGGCCCCTTCCTGGAAACGGGCCAGGGCCTGGACGTCGGTTTCTCTCCCCTGGGCGATGGAACGGAAGGCGGCCAGCTTTTCCGAAGGCAGGATGGCGGCATTGGGAATGAGACGGTAAATCGGCAGCACCGAACAGTGTTGGGTGCAGGTGGCACAATGGGTGCAGGCATCCAGTTCAATGGCTTGCACGGTGGCGATGTTGGCCGGATCGGCCTGGCGGCGATCCATGACCCCGTTGATCAGCAGGACCAGGGGGCTGGTCAGGATATGAAAAAATTTGGTAAAGGGCAGCAGGGCCAGGCCGAAAAAACAGGCCAGCACATGAAGATACCACAAGATGAGGTCGGCCCGGGCTTGGGTGAGCAGCAGGGCGCCAGGCTGAATGGCTATGGACAGCCCGTAAGACACCAGGGCGCTGCTCGGATGGGAGTGGCACATGGCACAGTTTTGAACGTGCAATTCCCGGCCTTTATGGAGGATTGCCGAATCGGCGGGAAGGGGCGGACCGGGAAAGACCACCCCGAAATCCCGGGCCCAGTAGACCTGCAGGGCTTGGGTTTCCTCCTCGCCGGCCAGCGAGCCGTAATCCCGGACCATTTCCTGATAGCGCTCGTAGGAAACGATTTTGGTCGCTTCCAGGAAAAACCCGGAGAGACCGATGGTCAGCAGGACGACCAGGGCATATATGTCTTTCCCCCGGGTGGTGAGGCGCATGACCCGATCGGACCACCGGCGATATGCGGCAATCCCTATCCCCAGCAGCATCAGGGCCCCGAAAAAATTTCTTAAGGGGAAAAAAGGATTGAGGGTTGAATAATAGTCGGTAAACAGTTTTTGCAGGGTATAACGATCGAGCGCGTGAAGGAGCAACAGTCCCAGGAAGCCATAGGTTATACTCAGGTGCAT
>JALOOY010000240.1 GCA_025454185.1 Thermodesulfobacteriota bacterium | reverse complement strand
GGGTGTAGCACTGGTGCCCCACGTCCCAGACGATCTTATCCTGAGGGCTTTGAAAGACCCGGTGCAGGGCCAGGGTCAATTCCACTACCCCCAGATTGGGGGCCAGATGCCCCCCGTTTTTAGACACGGCCTCGATGATCGTCCGGCGGATCTCTTCGGCCAGTTCCTTCAATTCGGCCAGAGAAAGGCCTTTGAGGTCTTCCGGACCGTTTACGCGGTCGAGAAGCCTCCCCTGGTCAGCGGGAAAGTTTTCTTTAACTGATGGCACCATGCCCAACTCCCAATTCAATGTTCGATGTTGGACGTTCGATGTTCGTCTTTTTTTGCATGAAACGCCGACGAAACGCCGTCAGCGTCCAACCCCTGAAGCGTCAAAATTTTATATTAACCCCTTCGCCGCAGGCCCGACGCCGAACGGCATTTTTGCAGCACCCCTACCGATTCCGTGCAATAATATAATAACTCATGGCGCCCAACGGACGTCCTCTGGGGCCGAAGGGTTTCAGCAAGGCCACGGCCTCCTGCACCAGGCGCCGGGCGGTCCGGCGGGACTCTTCCAGTCCGATGAGGGCCGGATAGGTGGCCTTTTGCCGCAGGGCATCGGTCCCGGTGGCCTTTCCGGTAAGCCGCGACTGCCCTTCGACGTTGAGCAGATCGTCCTGGATTTGAAAGGCCAGTCCGATACGGTTGCCGACAGCCCTCAGGGTCTTCAGGGTCCGCGGGTCCCCTCCCCCCACCAGTCCGCCGCAGACCAGGGCGGCGGCAATCAGGGCGCCGGTTTTCCGGCCGTGTAGGGCGTTCACATAGTCCAGAGAGACCTGCTTTCCTTCCGCCTGCAGATCCGCTTCCTGGCCGCCGATCATCCCGGCCAGGCCGGCGGCCCGGGAAATTTCCGTGATGATCCGCAACCGGCGGTCCGGCTCCAGGCGGCGCAACAGGTCCCGACGGCTCAAGAGGGCAAAGGCCTCGGTCAGCAGCGCATCGCCGGCCAGTATGGCCGTGGCCTCCCCGAATTTTTTATGACAGGTGGGTTTCCCCCGCCGGAAATCATCGTTGTCCAGGGCCGGAAGGTCGTCGTGAATCAGGGAATAGGTGTGCACGTATTCCAGGGCGCAGGCCACCGGCAGGGCCGGCGCGGAGCGTCCGGCCAGGAGCCGGCAGGTCAGCAGGCAGAGCACGGGCCGGAGCCGCTTGCCGCCGGACGTGAGGCTGTAGCGCATGGCCCGATACACGTCATGGGTGTAGCGGTTGGGATCCCGGAGCAGGGTCCCCAAGGCCTCGTCCACCTGGTCCCGGCAGCGGGCCACCAGCTTTTTTAGGGCCGGGGTCCAGGCCGTGGATAGGTCCTCGTTCTCCGGCCGCTTATTCGTCGGATGCATCGTCCCGGTCGTCCGGCTGCTCCTCCTCCAGGGGAAAAGGTCGACTCGCCATTTTCCCCTCCGGCCCCTGGGTCAACAATTCGACTTTTTTCTGGACTTCCCCCAGCTTGTTGGCGCAATAGGCATAGAGACGCATCCCCTCTTCAAAGAGCTTCAGCGATTCCTCCAGCGGCAGGTTTCCATCCTCCATCTTGACTACAATTTTTTCCAGCTTCTTGAACGAATCCTCAAAGGTTTCCTTAGCCACCGGAGGGTCCCTCCTCTTTCCAGATTTTTTCGACCCGGCAATCCAGGGCGCCCCGGGCCAGCTCGAGACGCAGGGATCGGCCCGGGCTCAGCCGCTCCGCCTCCCGGATTATGGTCAGTTCCGGGAGCGTGCGGGCCAGGGCGTAACCCCGGGCCAGGACCGCACCCGGGCTCAAGGCCTGCAAGGTCCGGGACAGCCTTTCCAGGCCCAGGTGCCGTTCCCGGACCCGGCCCGCCATCCGGTCCTGCAGTTGCCCCAGCAGGGCCGTCAATCGGACCCGGTGCCCGGCCAGGCGTTCCCGGGGGTTGCGGCCCCGCAACCGTTCCCGGGCGATCTCCAGCCGGTTGTTTTTTTGCCGCAAGTTATGGTCCAGAGCCAAGCGCAGCCGGAGGGCCCCGTCGTCCAGGCGCAGGGCCATCTCCACCCAGCGGCGCCGCGGGTCCCCCAGACGCCGGCGCAGGTGTAAGGTTTGTTCCCGGAGCCTCTCCAACCTGCGGGCCAGGGCCTGCCGAAGATCATCGTGCAGGCCCTCCAGTTCCCCCTGCCATTCCGCCTGCGGGCGAATCAACAGTTCGGCCGCCGCCGAGGGGGTCGAGGCGCGCAGATCGGCCACGAAATCGGCTATGGTAAAATCCACCTCGTGCCCTATGGCTGAAATCACCGGGATGGCCGAGGCGGCAATGGCCCGGGCCACCCGCTCTTCGTTGAAGGCCCACAAGTCTTCGATGGAACCGCCGCCCCGGGTCAGCACGATGACCTCGAGGCCCAGGTCCGCCCCATTGATCCGCTCCAGGGTCTCGGCGATCTCCCGCGAGGCCGTTTCCCCCTGGACCAGGACCGGGAAAATACACACATGCATATTGGTGAACCGCCGAAAGAGGATCCGCAGGAAATCCCGGACGGCGGCCCCGGAAGGAGAAGTGACCACCCCCACCTTGCGGGGCAGGACCGGCAGCTTTTTCTTGCGGGCCGCCTCGAAAAGTCCCTCTTTCTGGAGCCGCTCCTTGAGCCGTTCGAAGGCCAGTTGCAGGGCGCCCCAACCTTTCAGCTCCATCCGCTCCAGGATGAGCTGGTACTCCCCCCGGGCGTTGTACACGCTGACCCGCCCCAGGCAGAGTACCTGGAGACCGTCTTCAGGGACAAACTGCAGCCCCCCCTGCCCCGACCTGAAAAATACGGCCCGGACCTGGCTGGCCTGGTCCTTGAGGGAGAAATAAAAATGCCCGCTGGGAGGGACCCGGAAATTGGATATTTCCCCCTCCACCCAGATAAAAGGGAATTCCTCCTCCAACAGGGCCTTGATTTCCCCGGTCAACTCGGAGACGGAATATATTTTTTCGGGGGTGAACATGGGAAGAGTTGCCGGTTACTGGTTGCTCGTTGCTGGTTGAAAAACGGGGTTTCCAATTCCTAATTTGGGGGTTCGATTTATAACAATTCAGTATAACTGATTTCAGGAATATTTTCAAATAATTTTGCCTTCCCGCAGCCGGGGGTCCAGGGCGTCGCGCAGGCCCTCGCCGAGCAGATTGAAGGAGAGCACGGTGAGCAGGATGGACAGGCCGGGGAAGAGGGTCAGCCACCAGGCATCGAAGATGTAGGTCCGCCCTTCGGTGAGGATATTGCCCCAACTGGGGGCCGGGGGCTGGACCCCGAAACCGAGAAAGCTGAGGCCGGCCTCCACCAGGATGGCCGTGGCCACATCGAGGGTGGCCGTCACGAAAACGGGGGCCAGGGCATTGGGCAGCAGATGGACCCGCATGATCCGGCCGTCCCCGGCGCCGAGAGCCCGGGCGGCCAGCACGAAATCCCGCTGCCGGAGGGTCAGGAATTCGGCCCGGACAAAACGGGCCGTGCCCATCCAACTGGTCAAACCGATGATGACCATCACATTCCAGATGCTGGGTCCCAGCAGGGCGATGACGGTCAACATCAGGAAGAAAGAGGGGAAACAGAGCATGACGTCCACCAGGCGCATCAGCCAGGCATCCACCCGCCCCCCGTAATAGCCGGCCAGGGCCCCCACCAGGATCCCGAGTCCGATGGAGATGGCCACGGCGATAAAGCCCACGGTGAGGGAGATGCGCGACCCGAAGAGCATGCGGCTCAAAACGTCCCGGCCCAATTGGTCCGTTCCCAGCCAGTGCTTCCCCGAAGGGGGCTGCAGTTTGGCGGCTATATCGGTTCTTCCGGGATCAAAGGGGGAAAGCCACCCGGCCCCCAGGGCGGCCAGAAAAATCAGGATGATGCAAAGGCCTCCGCCCAGGGCCAGGGGTTGCCGCCGCAGGCGTTTTCCCAGGTGGGAACGCTGGTTGACTTTTGGCGAAATCATCAGTAGCGGATCCGCGGATCGCTGAAGGCGTACAGGACATCGGCCAGCAGATTGCCAAGCAGGGTCAGGGCCGAGGACAGGGTCAGGATGGTCATGACCACCGCATAGTCCCGGGCCAGGACCGCCTGATAGGCCAGTCGACCGATGCCCGGCCAGGCAAACACCGTTTCGATGATGACCGACCCCCCGATAAGCCCCGGGAGCAGGAACCCGAAAAGGGTAATGATCGGCAGCAGGGCATTACGCAGGGCATGGCGGTAATAGACCTCCTCGTCGGACAACCCTTTGGCCCTGGCGGTCCGGATATAGTCCTGGCGCAAGACCTCCAGCATGCTGGAGCGGGTATAACGAGACACGGCGGCAATTCCGCCCACGGCCAGGACGGTGGCCGGCAGCATCAGATGCCAGATCCGGTCGGAAAGAAACAAGAAAAATCCCTGCTGGTCCAGGATAAAAGACCGCATCCCCAGGACCGGCACGCCAAAAAGCTTCACTACCCCCAGGATCAGCAGGTAGGCCA
>JALOOY010000239.1 GCA_025454185.1 Thermodesulfobacteriota bacterium | reverse complement strand
CTGTAGAAGCTTCGAAGGTTCTGGATGCCGGCCATTCGACAAAGCTCATGGCCGTGAGCCCGTCGAAACGGATCAAGTCCGGCATGACCCCCAGGGAAGTCCCTTATGGAGAGTTTTTAATGGCTTACACATTTATGCCGGCATTCAAGACCACCGAGGAACTAAAGACCCATCAACAGCAGGGCCTGCAGTGGACCGTCAACCACGCCTATCACGGGTCCCCTTTTTACCAAAAGAAGTTCGACGAGGCCGGAGTCAGGCCGGAAGCGATAAAATCCCTGGATGACATCCGCCGGCTGCCTTTCGTCACGGCTCAGGACCTGCGGGAAGGGTACCCCTTTCCCCTGCTGTCCGTGCCCCAGGAGCAGGTGGTGCGCATCCACGCCTCCACCGGCACTACGGGCAAGCGCAAGATCCTGGCCTATACACAGAAGGACATCGACGATTGGGCCCACTTTTTTGCCCGCTGCTACGAGATGGCCGAATTGACCCGGGAGGACCGGGTGCAGATCGCCGTAGGCTACGGGGTCTGGACCGCCGGGGTGGGCTTCCAACTGGGCTGCGAACGCTTCGGAGCCATGGCCATCCCCATCGGGCCGGGCAATATCGACCTCCAGTGCCAGTTCCTGGAAGACCTGCAGCCCACGGTCATGTGCTGCACGGCCTCCATGGGCCTGCTCCTGGCCGAGGAAGTGGAGAAGCGGGGGATCCGGGACCGTATCGCCCTGAAGAAGATGATCTTCGGCTCCGAGCGCAGCAGCGACGCCCAGCGGGACAAGATTACCGAGCTGCTGGGGGTAGAAGCCCTGTTCGACATCCCGGGGTTGACCGAACTCTACGGCCCGGGAACCGGCCTGAGCTGCACCAAGGGCGAGGCCATCCATTATTGGGCCGATTACTATATCCTGGAACTGCTGGACCCCCTGACCCTGGAGCCGGTCAAATCGGGGGAAACCGGCGAAATGGTGGTGACCACCCTCTGCAAGGAGGCCGCCCCCCTGATCCGCTACCGCACCCGGGATCTGACCAGGCTGATCGAAGATCCCTGCGCCTGCGGTAACATCCTGCCCCGCCACGACCGCATCCTGGGCCGTTCCGACGACATGATCATCTTTCGGGGCGTCAATCTCTACCCGGCCCATGTGGATGAGATCCTGTCCAAAATCGACGGGGCCGGCAGCGAATACCAGATCCACCTGGAACGCCGGGGAGACGGTAAGGACTACCTGCAGATCCGGGTGGAGCGGGCCGAAGGCCGGGACCCCGCCGGCGACCTGGCCCTGGCCGGCGCCATCCGCGACGCCGTGAAGAAACAGGTCCTGGTCCAGAGCGAGGTGGAGGTGCTGGATTACCGGACCCTGCCGCGGTCAGAGCGCAAGAGTAAACGGGTGTTTGATGGACGAGGGTTTTAACAAGGGGGATGCTGGATAAAAGCTAAAAACGATACTGGATACTGGATAAAAAAACCAAACACTCGCTAAAAAACTTTTCAGGCTTTTAATGTAGCACAGCCGCCCTCGGCTGTGCCCTCGGGGACAGGCGCGGGACGATTGGAAATTTTCTTCAGGAGGTGATGCGGATAATTTCCTGCCCAAAAACCAACCAAAAAAATTGAAATTTTTTTTGGCAATCTGAACTTAATCAACATGCACCATTTACAGCGGTAAAGGAGGAAAAATTCATGAAAAAACAGTGCAAGTCGGTATCGGTTTTCGTCGTCGCGGCCCTGGCGGTTACCCTGACGCTGGGAGGAGGACTGTTCGCCAGTCCGGCCCAGGCCCAGATCAAGCTGACCTACGCCAATTTTCCGCCCGCTACCACCTTTCCCTGCGTCCAGATGGAGCGCTGGAAGGCCGAAGTGGAAAAACGGACCGCCGGCAAGGTGGCTGTCCAGACCTTCCCGGGCGGCACCCTGCTCCCGGCCAAGAACATCTTTGACGGTGTCATTGCCGGCACGGCCGACATCGGCAACTTTGCCATGAGCTACCAACCGGGCCGCTTCCCGGTCTCCGAGGCCATCGACCTGCCCCTGGGATTCACCAACGCCAAGGCCGCCAGCCTGGCCCTGTACGACCTGATCGAGAAATACAATCCCAAGGAATTCGAGAAGGTCAAGATCATCACCATGTTCACCTGCCCGCCGGCCGATTTCATGACCAAGACGCCCGTCAAATCCCTGAAGGACCTGAAGGGTATGGAACTGCGGACTTCCGGAACCGGCACCGAAGTGCTGAAACTCCTGGGCGCCATTCCCATCGGCATGCCCCAGTCGGAAGCCCCGGAGGCCATCCAGAAGGGGATCGTCAAGGGCAACGTCTCCTCCATGGAGATCTTGAAGGACTTCAACTTCGCCTCCTACCTGCCCTTTGCCACCGAGGCCAATCTCTTCGTGGTCACCTTCGGCGTGGTCATGAACAAGGACAAATGGAATTCCCTGCCCGATGACGTAAAAAAGGTCATCGACGACCTGCGGCGCGAACAGGCCCTCTGGACCGGCACCTACGTGGACAACCACGTGAAAGAGGCCCTGGCCTGGTCCAAGGAAAAGCACAAACACCAGCTCTTCAGCCTGACGGCGGCCGACATGGCCGAGATCCAGAAACTGCTCAAACCCATGCAGGACGCTTATGTGAAGAAGGTGACGGCGGCCGGTTTGCCCGGAGACCAGATCCTGAAGGATGCCACCGCCCTGAAGGATAAATACGAAAAGCAGTACAAAAAATAATAACTTTTCTAAAGGCCATTAAGGAAGTCATTGCGAGGAGTGAAGCGACGAAGCAATCCCCCGGACTCAGCGAGTTGCCAAGGGGATTGCTTTGACCCGCCAGCGGGTCTCGCCATGACGATTCCGGCGGACCATCCTTTTCCCCCCTTTATCAAAGGGGGGGGATTTTAAGGTTCCCACGCCAGATGGTGAACCTTTTAATAAAACATTAAAGGTGAGATTCAGGGGACCGAGGGGAGCAGGCGGAGTATCATAACATTATGGGAATCCTAAACAAACTGAGCGAGGTGCTCAATAAAATCCTCCTGGTACTGGGGGGGATCACGGTGCTGGCCCTGATGCTGATGGCCACCGGCAACGTGGTGCTGCGCATTTTCCACCTGCCCTTCCGGGGGACCTACGAGATCGTGGGTTTCCTGGGGGCGGTAGTGATCGCCTTCGCCCTGGGCTACACCCAGCAGCGCAAGGATCACATCGTGGTGGATATCCTCACCGAAAAATTCTCCAAGCGGACCAACCGCATCTTGAACGCGATCAACTACCTGGTCACTATGCTCTTTTTCGGCATCGTCTCCTGGCAGGTCCTGATCTGGGGCTTTAAGATCTGGCGGGAAGGCGAACTGTCCGAAACCCTGAAGGTCATCTTCTATCCCTTCGTCCTTTGCGTGGGGGCAGGTTTCGCGGTGCTGACGTTGGTCCTTTTTAATGACCTCCTGCAGAGCGTTTTTAAGCAGACGGAAAAGGGGGATGTCTGATGGACGGTCCCCTGGTCGGCGTGTACGGCATCATTATCATGTTCCTGGTCCTGTTCCTGTTCCGGATTCCGGCCGGGTTCACCATGGCCCTCATCGGTTTCCTGGGCATCGTCTATATGACCTCCTTCAAGGCCGCCCTGGGCATGATCGGGACCGAAATGTGGAACATCTTTTCCAACTACGGCCTGACCGTCATCCCCATGTTCATCCTGGTGGGGGAATTCGTGCACCATGCCGGGTACAACGACGGGCTTTACTACGCCACCTACCGCTGGTTCGGCCATCGCCGGGGCGGTCTGGCCATCACCACCATCATGGCCTGCGCCGCCTTTTCGGCCATCAGCGGCTCCAACACGGCCACGGCCGCCACCATGAGCACGGTGGCCATCCCGGCCATGAAGAAATACAAATATCATCCCCTGTTGAACGCCGGATCGGTGGCGGCCGGTTCCACCCTGGGGGTGCTGATCCCGCCGAGCATCGTCCTGGTGGTCTATGGGCTTTACACCGGCCAGTCCATCGGTAAGCTGTTTTTCGGCAATATCATGCCCAGCGTCATCCTGACCGTCCTGATCGCGGCCACGGTCCTGCTCATTTGTTACCGCCACCCCGACTGGGGACCGGCGGCGGCCAAAAGCACCTGGAAAGAGCGCTGGCAGGCCTTGCCGGAGGCGCTGGACATTCTGATCCTCTTCGCCATCATCATGTACGCCCTGTTCACCGGGGTGGTGACGGCCACCGAGGCCGCGGCGGCCAGTTGCACCCTGGGCCTGGTCATCTGCCTGATCCGCCGGAAGCTGCCCTGGGAAAAATTCAAAAAATCCGTGGTGGATACCCTGCGCATTTCCTGCCTGGTCTTCATGATCGTAGCCGGCGCCACCATTTTCGGGCGTTTTCTGGCCGTCACCCGCCTGCCTTTCGAGGCGGCCGGCTGGATCGGCTCCCTGGACATGCCCAACTGGGTCATGCTCTGGTTCATCCTCTTCTGCTACATCATCGGCGGCTGCGTCATGGAC